>DATLLK010000529.1:0-2539 GCA_035537895.1 Planctomycetota bacterium | reverse complement strand
CTCATCAACGCCGAGACGCTCGGGCTGATGAAGGACTCCGCGTACCTCGTGAACTCCGCCCGCGGCCCGATCGTCGACGAGGCCGCGCTCGTGGACGCGCTGAAGGCGGGCCAGATCGCGGGCGCCGGGCTGGACGTCTACGAGAACGAGCCCGAGACCCACCCGGGCCTGGTCGACCTCGACAACGTCGTCCTCCTCCCCCACCTCGGATCGGCGACGATCGAGACGCGGACGGCGATGGGCGTGCTGGCGGCCGAGAACGCGGTCCTCGCGCTGCGGGGCGAACGGCCGAAGACGCCGGTGAACCCCGAGGTGCTCGAGGGCGGGTCGTAGCGGCGTGCGCCTTCGCGCTCGCGGTCGCGCACGGGCGAGCGGGGTTCGGGCGCCAGTGGTCGCGGCCGGCAGAGGCGAAGCGGGCGGCGCCCGCAGGGTCGGCGCACTTCCGCGCGACGATTGACGCAGACCGAGCCCCACGCGCAACACCTTCGCCGCGATCCTCCGGGGCATGGCGACCGCGCGACGAGAAGTCCCCGATATGCGGGGAGAAGTCGTCGCGAGCATCGGCGAGCGGGGCATCGCGGCCCTCGCCGCCCGCCAGCACGGCGTCGTGACGCGCGCGCAACTCCGCGACCTCGGCTTCAAGGAGTCAGCGATCGATCGTCGCGTGGCCGCCGGGCGTCTCCACCGCGCGCACCGAGGCGTCTACGCCGTCGGCCACCGCCTCCTGAGCCGACACGGGCGGTGGATGGCGGCGGTGCTCGCCTGTGGAGGTGGCGCCGCGCTCAGCCACGCCTCGGCCGCGGCGCTCTGGGAACTGCGCCGCGCGGCGCCGGCGCGGGTCGACGTCAGCGTGCCGTCCGCCGGCGGCCGCGCTCGGCGACCGATCCATGTCCATCGGGTCGCGACGCTGAGAACGCACGAGGTCACCATCAAGGACGGCATCCCGGTCACCACCCCGGCTCGCACGATCCTCGACCTCGCCGCGACCCTCCAGGCCGCCCACCTCGAGAACGTCCTCGACCGCAACGAGATCCTCGAGCTCACCGACTATCCCGCCCTCGCCGCCCTGGCCCGAGCCCGCCCGGGCCATCACGGAGCCCACAAGCTCCTCGAAACGCTACGCCGCTATGACGCGGGGGCGAACCTCACCCGCAGCGGCCTCGAGGTCCTCTTCCGCCAGGTGTGCCACGACCACGGCCTGCCCCAGCCCCGCGTCAACACCACCGTAGAAGGCAAGGAGGTCGACTTCCTCTTCGAACACGCGCGCCTCATCGTCGAGGCCGACTCCTGGCGCTACCACAAGACCCGCCGCGCCTTCGAGGACGACCGCGCCCGCGACGTCCTCACGACGAACGCCGGCTTCCGCACCCTCCGCTTCACCGACCGTCAACTCGCGGACGATCCCGGTTCCGTCGCCGCCGCCATCCGCGCGACACTCCGCTCGTAGCCCACTCCCACGCGGGGAACCACGACAGCATGCGCCGCTCGATCCACGTCCTCGCCGCAACCCTCGCGGCAGCCGCGCTCGCCCTCGCCGCCACCACGGGCACCGCGACCGCCCAGGACCCGGCCACGAGCACGATCGCGACCGGGCTCCGCGTCCCGTGGGGCATCGCGTTCCTGCCCGACCGCAGCGCGCTCGTCTCCGAACGCGTCACCGGGCGGATCTGGCGGATCTCGCCGAACGGCTCCAAGCGCGTCGTCATGCGCGTCCCGGGGGTGGACACGAACGCGGGGGAGGGCGGCCTGCTCGGCCTCGCGGTCTCGCCGAACTACGCGCGCGACCGCCTCGTCTACGCCTACACGACGACCGCCCGCGACAACCGGATCGTCCGCTTCCGCCTCGGCGGGCGTTCGCGCGCGATCGTCACCGGCATCCGCCGCGGCGTCATCCACGACGGCGGGCGGATCGCCTTCGGCCCCGACGGCAAGCTCTACGCCGGCGTCGGCGAGACGGGCGACACCGGCCTCGCCCAGAACCGCCGCTCGCAGAACGGCAAGATCCTGCGGATGAACCCGAACGGGAGCGTGCCGTCCGACAACCCGTTCAGGGGCTCGCGCGTCTGGTCGTGGGGCCACCGCAACGTCCAGGGCCTCGCCTGGGACTCCGCCAACCGCCTCTGGGCGACCGAGTTCGGCCAGGACCGCTTCGACGAGGTCAACCTCATCCGCAAGGGCCGCAACTACGGCTTGCCGGTCGTCGAGGGCGTCGGCTCGACCCAGGGCGGCCGGTTCGTCAACCCGCTCATCACCTGGCCGACCTCACAGGCCTCGCCGAGCGGCGACGCGATCGTCGGGAGCACCCTCTACGTTGCCGCGCTGCAGGGCCAGTGCCTCTTCCGCATCCCGATCGAGGGGACGCGCCTCGGCACGCCGACACGCCTGCTCGCCGGCCGCTTCGGGCGCCTGCGGACGGTCGCCAAGGCGCCGGACGGCTCGCTCTGGGTGATGACCTCCAACCGCGACGGCCGCGGCCAGCCGCGGCCCGGCGACGACAAGATCATCCGGGTCGCGATCTAGGCGCCGCTCAGTCGTAGGT
>DATLLK010000528.1:0-2724 GCA_035537895.1 Planctomycetota bacterium | reverse complement strand
GCTGCCGCCAGAGGAACGCCGCGAGGGCGCACAGCGCCGCGACGAGCAGCAGCACGGGGGCGAGCGTCCGACGGGCCACGCGATGTCCCTTCGCCCCCTGATCGTGCCGCGAAGCCCTCCCGCGGCGCTACCTCCAAACCTGGAGCTCGAGCTCGAGGTCCACGCCGGCCGCGGCGCGCGCCCGCTCCCGCACGCGCCCGATCAGGGCCTCCACGTCGTCGAACCCGGCGTCGCCCTCGTTCACGATGAAGTTGGCGTGCACCGCGGAGACGACCGCGTCGCCGACGCGCTCGCCCTTCAGCCCGAGGCGGTCGATCAGCGCGCCGGCGGAGGCGCCCGCGCCCGGGTTCTTGAACACGCAGCCCGCGCTCGCGGCGGAGAGCGGCTGCGTCGCGCGCTTCCAGGCCGACGCCTCGACGAGGCGACGGCGCGCCGCGTCCTTGTCGAGGGCGGGATCGCGCAGGAACGACGCGGAGGTGACCACGGCCCGGCCGAGGAAGGCGCTGCTCCGGTAGCCCATGTCGCCGGGCTCGATGCGGCGGCGGAAGGGCCTCCCCTCGAGGTCGAACCCCGCGACCTCGACGAGCGCGTCGGCGACGTGGCCGAAGCGCCCGCCCGCGTTCATCGCCACGATCCCGCCGACGCAGCCGGGGATGCCGGGGCAGCCCGAGAGGTGCGGGATGCCGAGGTCGGCGCTGCGCGCGACGAGCCCGGGGAACGGGACGCCCGCGCCCACGACGACGCGGTCGTCGAGCACGTGCTCGAAGCGCAGGCGCGACGTCGCGAGCACCGCGCCCTCGAGCCGGCCCTCGGCCACGAGGAGGTTGCAGCCCCCGCCCAGGACGCGCAGCGGGACGCCGCGGGCGCGACAGGCGCGGACGACCTCTCCGGCCTCCTCCTCGGTCGCGGGCTCGAAGAGGTACTCCGGCGCCCCGCCGATGCGGAACGACGTCCGCGCCGACAGCGCGCCGGCGCGCTCCCCGGCGCTAGCGAAGTCGCGCGGCCAGACCACGCGCCACCTCGTCCACGTCGCCCGCCCCCATCGTCACGACGATGTCGCCGGGACGCAGAGCACGGGTGCCGTGCTCGACGACGTCGAGGAGACTCGCGAAGGTCTGCGCCTTGCCCTTGTGGAGCAGGATCCGCGCCGCGACGTCCTCGGAGGACACGCGCCGGCGCTCCTCCTCGGGATCGCGCGCGAAGTAGATGGGCGGCAGCCAGACCTCGTCGGCCTCCGAGAGCGCCGTCCCGAAGCCCTCGAGGAGCGCGCGCGTGCGGCTCGCCTGGTGCGGCTGGAACACGACGACGACGCGGCGGCCGCCCCATCGCGAGCGCACCGCGCGGATCACCGCGCGGATCTCGGTCGGGTGGTGGCCGTAGTCGTCGAGCAGGAGGACCCCACCCGCCTCGGCGACGCGCTCCATGCGGCGCCCCACGCCCCCGAAGACCGCGATGCCCTCCGCGGCCTCCTCGAGGGACAGGCCGGCCTCGACGAGCGCCGCGATCGCGCCCGTCGCGTTGAGCACGTTGTGGTGCCCGGCCAGGGGGACGCGCATCCGCGCCTCGGTCCCGTCGGACCGGGTGAGCCGCCACCGCGTGACCTGGTCGCGGGCGTCCCACCAGGCGTCCGTCGCGCGCCAGTCGGCGTCCTCGCGCACGCCGTACGTCTCGACGCGCGCGCGACGCAGGGCGTCGCGGCGGAACGTGTCGGCGTGGTCCTCGTGGACGATGAGCAGGCCCCCCTCGGGCAGGAGGCGCGCGAAGTCGCGGAAGGACTCGCGGATCTCCTCCATGTCGCGGTAGTAGTCGAGGTGGTCGGCGTCCAGGTTGGTGACGATCGCCACCTGCGGCCGCAGCCGGTGGAAGGACCGGTCGAACTCGCACGCCTCGGCGACGAAGTGCGGGCCCCGGCCCGGGCGCGCGCTCGACGCGAGCGCGCGGACCTCGCCCCCGATCACGAAGGACGGGTCGCGCCCCGCGCGATGGAGCGCCTGCGCGACGAGCGAGGAGGTCGTCGTCTTGCCGTGGCAGCCGGCGACGGCGATCCCCTGGCGTCCCTCCATCAGCGCGCCGAGGCACTCGGCGTACTTCCAGACGGGGATCCCGCGACGGCGCGCCTCGACGAGCTGCGGGTGCGCCGCCTCGACGGCCGCGGAGGCGACCACGAGCGAGGTGCTCGGAGGGAGGGGCGACGCGCCGTCCTCGAGGTCGACGCGGATGCCGATGCGGGAGAGTCGGTCGATCCGCGCGCCCCCCGAGCGGTCGCTGCCGCCCACCTCGAGCCCGCGGGCGCGGAGCAGCTCGGCCGCGCCGCACATGCCCGTCCCGCCGATCCCGACGAGGTAGGCCGAGGCGTGGCCCTTGAGCGTGCCGAAGGCGGGGGCGAACGGTGCGGCCGGGAACGAGGGGGTCATCGTGGGGTTCGCCGGTGATCGGGCCGCGCCGTGGCCGGGGGGGCCGCGCACGCTAGTCCGTGCCCCGTATGGATCGGACGAGTTCGAGGGCGATTGTAGCGGCGGCATCCCCCTCTCCCTCGCCGGCCGCGACCGGGGCGCCGACGCCGCGGGCGAGCGTCGCCAAGACCTGGTCGTCGTCCCCTACCCGCACCACGCCGACCGCCAGCAGTGGCGCAACGCGGAGCCCCTGGTGGCCGCGGGCCGGGCGGTCCTCGTGGAGGAGGGCGACCTCGACCCCGAGCGCTTCCGGTCGGAGGTCCTCGCCCGA
>DATLLK010000527.1:0-2203 GCA_035537895.1 Planctomycetota bacterium | reverse complement strand
ACGTCCTCCCGGGGCCGGACGGGAAGCCGCAGGACGCGACGGTGGTCGTCGACCCCGACGCGCGCGACCTCGCGCAGATCGACGTCGAGACGCTCGCGCTCGCGACCTTCCTCGTCGACGGGCAGAAGAAGACGCGCTCCGAGAAGTACCCCGAGCCGCCGGCGGGAGATGCCGCCAAGGGCCGGGAGCGCTTCTACACGGTCGGCTGCTACGCCTGTCACCTCGGGCCCGACGACCGCGAGGGCTCCGGGCTCCCGGAGGCGACGCTCAAGCGGTTCGACCGGCGGACCGACCTGCCGCCCGCTCCGCGCCTGATGGGGCTCGGGAGCAAGGTCAACGCGAAGTGGCTCTTCGCCTGGCTCGAGGAGCCCCGTCACTACAACAGCGTCACGCGCATGCCGAACATGCGGTGGCGCGACGAGACGGCCGCCGACGGGAAGACCGTCACGCGCAGCGCGGCCCAGCTGCGCGCCGACGTGACGGCGTACCTGATGACCTCGAAGGACCCCGTGTTCGAGGCGCGTCCCGTGGTGGACCCCTCGAACCCGCGCTGGACCCTCGACCACGAGCGCATCCTGAAGGAGTTCTGGGCGCTGTGGTACGGCAAGGAGCAGCCGGACCCCGCCAACCCCGGGCGCAAGCTCGCCCGCACCCTCGAGGAGGGGGCGCGGATGGCCGACGATCTCTGGAGGACGAACCGGGAGCAGATGCTCTCCGACGTGGGCCGCCGGCTGATCGGAGTCCGCGGCTGCTTCGGCTGCCACAACGTCGAGGGCTACGAGAAGGAGCAGCCCATCGGCAAGGAGCTCACCTTCGAGGGGAGCCAGGACCTCCACAAGTTCGACTTCGGCATCCTCGACCACCACGAGGTGCCGCACACGCGGTGGGACTGGATCGAGACGAAGCTGCGCGAGCCCCGGATCTTCGACAAGGGGCGCCACAAGCCCCAGTGGGCCGACAAGCTGCGCATGCCGAAGTTCAACCTGACGCAGGCGGGCCGCGAGGCGATCGCGTCCGTGGTCCTCGGCCTCGTGGCCGACCCGATCAAGCCGGGCGCGCTCTACGAGCCCGGCGAGGAGATGCGCAAGGTGGCCGCGGGCCGCGCGGTGATCGACCGGTACGGCTGCAACCAGTGCCACAGCATCGAGAACCGCCTCGGCGTGATCACGGCCGAGCAGAAGGAGCGCCAGCTGGAAGGCTGGCTGCTGCCGCCCAACCTCCAGGGCCAGGGCAACCGCACGAAGTCGGACTGGCTCTTCAAGTTCCTGAAGGAGCCCTTCGACCTGCGCCCGGGCGTGATCCAGCGGATGCCCATGTTCCGGCTCTCCGACGCGGAGGTCGCCGCGCTCGTCGACTACTTCACCGTGCTCGCGGCCCGCCAGGACCGGTTCTCGACCGACCCCGAGGACCAGCCGCTCGACGCGACGCCCTACCCCGAGCCCGTCCGCATCACCGTGAAGGTGAAGGACGCGTCGGGCAACGAGACGAACCGGGAGATCACGGTCAGGAACCGCGTGGAGGAGGCGAAGGCCCTCTTCGACACGATGAACTGCGTGGCCTGCCACCTCCCCAAGGGCACGCCGGGCGCCGACCCGGAGCTCGGGGCCTCGGCGCCGCCCTTCACGCTCGCGGGGGAGCGGCTGCGGCGCACGTGGACGTTCGACATGCTCCACGACCCGCAGCGCCAGATCGAGGGCACCAAGATGACCTCGTTCTGGCTGCGCAAGGGTCCGCGCGCGCGCAAGCCCGGCGACTCCTACAACTTCACCTACCCGCAGTTCCTCGCCGGCGCGCGCGGCAACCCCGCCGCCACGAAGGACGACGTCGCCGAGGCGCAGATGGGCGACCTCGCGCGCTACCTGCTCTGGCACTACACGGCGCCGTCGCTCGCGGCACCCGCCGCGCCGGACGGGAACTAGCCGGTGGAGGACTCCCTCCCCCGGGGCGCGCTTCCCGGCAAGGCGCTCGTGCCGTCGGTCGTCCTCGGCCTCGTGGCGTTCGTCGCGACGCTCGGCGGCCCGTTCGCCGTCCTCGTCGCGGCGGCGCTCGTCTGGCTGTGGCGCGGCCGGCCGATCTGGCTCGCGGCCGTGCTCGCCCTGGCACTCGGGCTCGCCTCGTGGGCGATGTCGCGCGGCGACCGCCCGGCCCCAGGGACGGTCGCGGCCGGGGCCCGCACGCCCGCCGTCGTCGCCCGGGCCGACGC
>DATLLK010000526.1:0-3087 GCA_035537895.1 Planctomycetota bacterium | reverse complement strand
GACGATTCGGGGTCGAACGTCGGCAGCACGCGATCGAGCGCCTCCACGAGGAGGACGCGCGCCCGCGCGGGGTCGATCGAGCGGAACTCGCCCCGCAGCGTGTGGCGCGCGATCTCGGCCATCGCCCCGGCGAGCTCGACGCCGGTCGGACCGCCGCCGACCACGACGAAGGTGAGGAGGCGCTCCCGCCGCCGCGCGTCGGGTTCGCGCTCGGCCGCCTCGAACGCCGCGAGGATCCGGCTCCGGATCTCGACCGCGTCGCCGAGGTTCTTGAGCGACGGGGCGTGGCGCGCCCACTCCGCTTCGTGGCCGTACCACGTGCTCCTCGATCCCACGGCCAGGACGAGCCAGTCGTAGTCGATGGAGCCGGTCTCGAGGTGGACCCGCTTCCCCTCGCGGTCGACCTCGAGGGCTCGCGCGAGGACGACGCGGACGTTCTTCTGGCGCGCGACGATGCGCCGGATCGGCACGGCGATGTCGGCGGGGCTCAAGGCCGCCGTGGCGACCTGGTAGAGGAGGGGCTGGAACAGGTGATGGTTGCGCGCGTCGACCAGGGTCACGTCGGCCCGCGCCCCCGCAAGTCGGCGCACCGCCTCCAGCCCGCCGAAGCCGCCGCCCAGGACGACGATCTTCTGCACGGGCCGCGTCGGATCGCTCGCCACCGGATCGTCTCCAGGGAGGTCCACGTGTCGGAACCCTGCCGCCCCACAGTCCAGTAAGGCAGAAGGAGAGGCTTCCACGCAACGCGGCGGTGCGTCACGTCGCCGGCGGGGCCGGATCGGGGGCGGCGCCGACGATCGTCGTGCGATGCGGCATGCCGGCGTTGGACCCGCGGGGCCGCCGTGCTTCCATCCTGCGGCCGATGCCTCTTCCGACCTCCAACCGGCGCCGCGGACTGCTCCTGCTCGTGCTGCTGGGGGCCCTGTTCCTCCGCCTCTACCGCCTCGACTACCACTCGATCTGGTACGACGAGGCCGCGACGTGGGGGAACGCGACGCATGCGCGGTGGATCGACACCGTGATGGCCGAGTCGAACCACCCGCCCGTCTGGTGGCTCGTCACGCGGGCGTGGCTCACCGTGTTCTCCGGCGCGGAGGCGGCGCTGCGCATGCCCGCGGCGCTGTGCGGCGTCCTCGCCGTCGCGCTGGCGTACCTGCTCGCCCGACGGCTCGCGGATCCCGCCCGCGTCCCCTCGCGCGGCGGGTTCGTCGGCGGCTACCCCTCGGCGCCGCTCTGGGTCGTCGGGTTCGCCGCGGTGAACCCGTTCTGGATCGAGTACGCGCAGGAAGCGCGCATGTACGCGGCCGTCCTCGCCGAGTCGCTGCTGCTCTGCCTCCTCTACCTGCGCTACCTCGACCGGGGCGGCCGATGGCCGCTCGTCGCCTACGCGTTGACGGCCGCGCTGGGCGTCTACACCCACTACTACGCCGTGCTCGTCGTCGCGGGTCACGCGGTGCACGCGCTCTGGCTGTGGAGGCGGCAGCGCGGCACCAACGCTCCGTTCTCGCCGTGGCCCGTCCTCGCGGCGATGACGGTCGGCGGGCTCCTGTTCCTGCCGTGGTTCCTCGTGCTCGTCGGGGGCTATCGCGGGATCTTCTCGCACCCGACCCCGCCCCTCGAGATGCTCGCGAACGCGCTGTGGCGCATGGGCACGGGTCCCGGCCTCGCGGTGATGGACGTGCCGCGACTCGAGCAGGGGATCTGGCCGGTCGTCCGCGACTCGCTGCTGACCTTCGTCGGGCAGGTGCTCCTCTGGTTCGTCCCGATCGGGTTCGGCCTGCGGGCGATCTGGCGGGACCGAGGGGTGCGGGCGTTCGTCCTCTGCTCCGTGATGGTCCCCGTGGGGATCGCGCTCCTCGTGAGCTTCCAGTGGACGCTCATCAGCGAGAAGTACCTGATCTTCCTCGCGCCGTTCCTCCTTTACCTCGCCGTCGTGGGCGCTCTCTCCGTGCGCGGGGCGTGGCGCACGGTCTTGATGGGCGGCCTCGTCCTGCTCCACGCCGGCGGCCTCCTCGCCTACCACGGGCCGGACCTACCCATCGCACGCCCCCTCGTCGGCGACCATCCCTACGGCAAGGAGCAGTGGCGCGACCTCCACCGATGGGTCGTGGACCAGGTGGACCCGGGCGACGTCGTCCTCCTCCACGCGCCCTTCGTCCACGTGGCGTGGGACTTCTACGAGACCGTCCCCCGAGGGGAGCCGGCGCGCGGGGAGGGCCCGGCGACGGCCGCGGCGGCGGGCGTCCCCCGCCTGTCGCTCCCCGCGATGAGCGAGGGCCCCGAGCCGATCCTCGCCGAGAGCGACGTCGCCCGGCTCTATCCGCAGCTCGCCCAGGCGAACGAGGTCTTCCTCGTCCTCTCGCACCAGACCACGCCGGATCCCTACTACTACAGCGGGGTCGTGCGGAGCACGCTGGGGACCCTGCAGCCGGCCAAGGAGTGGGCCGTCGAGAAGGTCGTCTTCCCGCGCGCGTGGGGCGTCCGGGTCCACCGCTTCTACACGCCGAAACGCGGCTCCTGACGCCGCCGTTGGCCTTCCCTGAGCGGCCTCGACCCCCACCCGTCGGGGTCGCATGGCGGGGCTTTCGACCGAAGTTCTCGCGGGTGGCATCTATGGATCGTCAGGGCGGGCGTCAGGCCGTGCCGGACCGATCGCGTGCGCGGAGGGCGGATCGACGAGCCGGTCTGCGCGTGGGGCACGACCCGCCGACGCTCGGCGCCGCCCCAAGGCTAGGATGCGGTGCCAACCGGCCACGACGACCCCCCCTCGCGCCACCCCCATCCACGAGGAGAAGCGTCCGATGAACCGATGGACCCGTGTGCTCGCGGCAACTCTTCTCACCGGCGTCGTAGGGGGCTGCGGCGGCAGCGAGCGGGATCCCAAGCTTCTCCGCGTCGGGCACTTCCCCAACCTGACGCACGCGCAAGGGCTGATCGGGCATGTGCGGACGGACGGCGGCAAGAAGTCGTTCGAGTCGCGGTTGCCGGCCGGCACGCGCATCGAGTGGTACGTCTACAACGCCGGGCCGTCCGCGATGGAGGCCATCCTTTCCGGGGCCCTCGACCTCGCGTACGTGGGACCCAACC
>DATLLK010000525.1:0-4330 GCA_035537895.1 Planctomycetota bacterium | reverse complement strand
GCCCGCGGCCCGCGAGCGGCGCCGTGTGGAACCGGGCGAGGTCGAAGGGGGCGGGATCGCGGTCGGGCGGCACGCGGGGGGATGATACCGGCCCCCCCGCTCCGGCCTACGGGCGCCGCTCCCGGGGGCCGCGGTGGTCGTAGCGCGGGACGAGCGGGCCGGGCACCTCGTCCTTGGGCCGCGTCTTCCACCGGCGGTGCATCCAGAAGTACTGCTCGGGCGCCTCGCGGATCCTCGCCTCGAGCCAGGCGTGGTAGGCGAGCAGCAGGTGCGCGCGCTCCTGATCGAACTCGAGCCGTCCCTCGGGCGGCACGTAGCGCTCGACCACGAAGTCGTATCGAAAGCGCGGCCCGCGGCGCACGGCGACCGCGAAGTACACGTTGAAGCCGTGGCGGATCGCCAGGGTGGCGACGAGGGGGTAGGTCGCCGCGGGCACCCCGAAGAAGGGGATGAAGACGCCGTGCTTCCCCGCGTTCTGGTCGCCCAGGACGGCGACCCAGGTCCCCTCGCGGATCACGCGCACGCTGTCCGCGACGGCGCCGATCTTCTGGAACACGCGGAACGACTTGCTCCGCGTCCCCGTGAGCAGGTCCTGGACGTAGGGGTTGGGGACGGAGCGCGCGACCGCGGCGAACGGCACCCTCTCGTAGGACACGTAGGCGCCGGCCGTCTCCCACGACCCGAAGTGCGCCGTGAGGAGGAACCCGCCCCGGCCCGCCGCGATCTCGCGGCGCGCGGACGCCTCGTCGCCGAGGATCCGCGTGCGCTCGCGGAACGCCTCGAGCGTCGGGACCAGCCGGTGCCGCATCAGCACCTCGTAGAGCAGCACGAAGGCGTGCTCGAAGGAGGCGATCGCGATGCGGCGGCGCTCCTCCTCGCTCTTCGTCTCGCCGAACGCGAGGCGCAGGTTCTCGATCGCGGTGCGCCGGCGCGACCCCGCGACGAGCCACCAGCCGCGCCCCGCGAGGCGCATGAGCCGCTCGCCGGCCTCGTAGGGGAAGCACTGGAGCAGCGTGCTCGCGCCGCGGACGAGGATCAGCTCCGCGCGCCAGCGGAGCCGCGTCCAGAGGGAGGAGGGATCCTGGGCCAGGTCAGCGCTCCGTCTCGAAGCGCGCGCGCAGGCGCGACGGGTCGTAGCGCGCGGGACGCGCCTCGTTCGGCTCCTCGGTGACGAAGAGACCCGACAGCTCGCGCGGGGAGGGGGCGTCCCGAACCAGCAGGTCCACCCCCGAGCGCGTCGGTCGGAAGGCCGCCGCGACCTCGGGGGCTTCGCCGCCGGGCCGCGCGTACCAGAGCACGTACACGCCCTTCCCCGGGTTCGCGAGGCCCGGCGCGGCGACGAGCAGCCGCCGGTTCTCGACGTCGTGGAGGGCCGTCGCAACCGGATTCCCCTCGGGGCCGGGCTCGCGCAGCACCCACCGCGGCGCGCGCGGATCGAGCGCGAGCTGCGTCAGGGCCGCGTCCGCCGAGGTGGCGGCGCCGCTCGTCATGACGACCCAGACCTGGAGCCCCGCGAGCACGAGGAAGAGGAGGGCGATCCCCACGAGGCGCCCGCGCGACGTGCGGCGCGCGCCCGCGGCGTCGGTCGGGGCAGGGCTCGGTCCGACCTCGCTCACCGGGGGTCCTCCTCACAAGGGTGTCCCCTTCTACTACCCGATCCCCGACCTCCGCCGAATCCGGGGCGGCACGCGGCCTGGGGGCGCTCGCGAACCCGACCAACAGTGCCTGGCACAATTCGCCGGTTTGCCAGCGAAGCCGACCAACAGTGCCTGGCACTCTTCGCCCCGACCTCCGCTGAATCCGGGGCGGCGCGCGGGATGGGGTGCGGAGGGCCGATGACGACGACGACGCGTACGCCCTGGTACGCGAGGAGGAGGAAGCGGCCCGAGCGCCCCCAGCCCGCGTGCCGCCCGTAGACTGCCGCGCATGCCGACGATCTATTGCGTCGGGCGCAACTACGCCGCCCACGCCCGCGAGATGGGCGCCGACGCCCGTCCGGCCGCGGAGCCCGTCGTGTTCCTGAAGCCGTGGGGCGCGATCCTCGCCCCACCGGGCCCGATCTCGCTCCCGCGGGGCTCGACGGAGGTTCACCACGAGGCGGAACTGGTCGTGCGCGTGGGCCCCGGCGCCGTCGCCGAGGCGGTCGCGCTCGGCCTCGACCTGACGGATCGGCCGCGGCAGGCCGCGGCCAAGAAGGAGGGTCTGCCGTGGGCGCGCGCGAAGGGCTTCCGCGGCTCGGCGCCGCTCGGGCCGTTCGTTCCCGTGTCGGCGCTGCCGCCGATCGAGACGCTCAAGTTCACGCTGCGCATCGGGGGTGCGGTGCGCCAGCGCGGCGACGCCTCGCTCATGCTCACGTCCGTCCCCGCGCTGCTCGCCGACCTCGACCGCTGGTTCGGCCTGGCGCCGGGCGACCTCGTCTTCACCGGAACGCCCGAGGGCGTGGGCCCCCTCGCGTCGGGCGACCGGGTCGAACTGACGATGGACGGGTCGGACGCCGCGACCGCGCGCTTCGTCGTCGTCTGACGGGGCTACTCCAGCGCCGCGCGGACGTCGGGCTCCGACCGCAACCGCTCCGCCTCCGCCGCATCGAGGGCCTTCAGCCGCGCGAGCGCCTCGCGCAGGGGCTCGACCTCTCGCAGGGTCGCGTGCGCGCGCACCCGCACGGCCCACGACGCGGCGTCGGGGGCGTCGCTCCCCACGACGGCGACCGCGGCGCGCGGGTGTCCGAGCACGAGGAGCGCCCGCGCGAGCGTGGCCCGCAGGTCGCCGGCCTCGACGGCCACGCCGCCCGGGCCCGCGAGGCGTTCCCGGGCGCGCGCCTCGTCGCCCGCGACGAACGCCGCCGCGGCCTCGAGGACGGCGCGCTCGGCCGGTTCCATCGCGGTCGGAAGGCGCGCGACCGCCGCGGCGGCCCCCGCGGCGTCGCGGGCCGCGACGCGCGCGGCGACGAGCGCCGCCGCCGCCTCGACGAAGGCCGGGTCGAGGTCGAGCGCCGCCGCGTAGGCCGCGTCGGCCGGCAGCGCGTCCTCCGCCCCGGCCTCCTCGGGCGGGAGCAGGTCGGACATCAGGCCGATGTTGAACCGCACGCGGGCCGCGTGCTCGCGCTCGACCCCGAGCGCGAGCGCCTGCGTGTAGCACGCGCGCGCCTCGCGAAGTCGCGCACGGTACGTCGCGACGTCCCCCGTCGCGGCGCGGTCGAGCGCCGCCTGGTGGAGCGCGCTCCCGCGCCGCGCCCACGCCGCCGCGTCGTCGGGCGCGAGCGTCGTGGCCCGTGCGTAGGCCTCGATCGCCGCCTCCGCGGCGGCCGGCCCGCCGCCCCGCTCGACCAGCGCCCACCGCGCCGACCCCACGTCGGACCACGCGCGCGCCTCGTCGGGGCGCATGCCCGCCACGCGCTCGAGCGTCGCAACGGCCGCGCGCAGGTCGTCCTCCGACTCGCCCCGCGACTGCCACCACGCGAGCGTGCGCCACGCGGCGACGGCGTCGGGCCGCGCCGCGAGGACCTCGTCGAGCACGCGCCGGGCGCCGGCGCGGTCGGCGCCGGTCGCCGCGAGGTGGTACGCGTGCCCGAGGGCCGCCCCGAGATCGGCGGGCGCGGCGGCGTGCGCCGCGGCGTAGCGCGCGGCCGCGCGGTCCATGAGGCGCACGCTCCCCGACTCGTACGCCTCGGCGGCGAGCAGCAGCGCGGGCAGCCAATCGGGCCGCTTCGCGAGCGCGGCGTCGAAGTCTCGCGCGGCCTCGAGCGGGCTGCCCTCGGCCCGAAGCGCGGCGCCCGAGAGCAGGCGGGCCACGGGACCGACGTCGGCGTCCTCGAAGAGCCCCGCGACGGACGCGTGCACGGCCGCGAGGTCGCCGGTCAGGAGCCGCGACCACGCGCGCAGGATGCTCGAGCCGGCGAGCGGCAGCGCGGCGTCGAGCACGATGGCCGCCGAGCCCGCGTCCCCCGCGAGCAGGCATGCCAGGGTCGCGACGGCGGACGCGCGGCCGCCGGAACCGGTGACGAGTCGCACGCCCAGGAGGCTCTCCCCCACGAACCCGGTCGGCGGCACGAGCACCGCCACCGGGTCGTCCACGGTTCCGCGCGGGGCGACGGAGACGATGCGCACGGCGTCCGCCTCGATCGCGACCACCGTCTCCGCGGACGTCGTGGCCCCCTTGCGCTCGCGGCCAAGGCGCACGGCACCCCCATCGGGCGCGCGCAGGACCTGACCCTCGCCGGCCCGCTCGGCCAGGAGCGCGCGCGCCGCGTCGAGCACGTCCTCGCCCTCCCCGCGCAGCACGAGGATCGGCGCCGCCTCCGAACCCGAGGGCGGCGCGATCGGGGTCGGCG
>DATLLK010000524.1:0-13235 GCA_035537895.1 Planctomycetota bacterium | reverse complement strand
ACGACCGCCCGTCCGCGAGGGCCGCGAGGGCGTACTGCAGCCACGGGACGCGCTTCTCCGGCTCGGCCTGGAGCGCCGCGTCGCTGTCGATCGCGCCCGCGTAGCGCAGCGTGTTCGACTCGTCCAGGACGAAGCAGTGGGGCGTCTTGCGCGCGCCGAGCGCGCCCGCCACCTTCTGGTCGCGGTCGATCAGGACGGGGAACGGGACCTTGCGCTCCGTGACGGCCGCGCGGATCGCCGCGTCCTCGTCGTTCCAGTTGCACGCGAACAGGTAGACGCGGGCGCCCGTGGAGGAGGCGGCCGTCGCGAGGCGCTCGTCGTACATCTTGCAGGTCGGGCAGGCGCTCGACCACGCCACGAAGACGATCGGAGCCTTCGACGCCCCTTCGAGCCACGTCGCCACGTCGCCGACGGTCGTCCACTCGGCCACCTTCGCCGGATCGGGCAGGAGCCCATAGGGTCGGCCGGCGCTCGTGGCGAACGCGAGGCGAGCCTCCGCATCGGGCGCCCCGTCCTTGACGAGGCCCTTGATCGAGTCGAGCGTGGTCTCGCGCGTGACGGAGGTCGCGCCGCAGGTCTTGGCGGCCTCCGCGACGGCCGCGAGGGCCTCGTCGGGACTCGCCGAGCGTGCCTTGGCGAGGTCGAAGGCGCGGCCGTCGACGTCCGTCGCCTGGAACGCCGGCACCGGTTCGCCGATCCGGAGCGCGGGCGGTTCCGGCTTCTTGGCGGCGGCCGGCTTGGGGGCCGCCGGGTCTTCCGCTCGGGCCGGGGCGGCGAGGAGTACGGCGGCGCCGAGGAGGGCGGTGGCGAACGTGCGACTACGCATGCGGAGGTCTCCGGGGTGTCCGGAGAACCCTATCAACCCGGGAGGGGGCGCTCACGGGTTGGAGGACGGACGGGCGGCCTTCAGGGCGGTTTTGAGCGTGGCGCCGACGGCGGCCAGGGCGAACGTCGCCTGGTGGCGGGCTTCGTCCACGCGCTGAATCCCCGCGCGCGGGTCGGCCGCCGCCTCGATCGCGCGGGCCGCGAGACGGCGGAAGGCCTCGAGCGCCGCCTCGAGGTTCCGGCAGGCCTCGGCGAGCGTCGGGGGCGGGGAGCCTTCAGCGGCCACGGGTCACCACGGCAGCGGGGCGAAAGCCCCGAGGAACTGTCCGAGGACGGCGACCATCATCGCCGGGTCGGCGCTCCCGGCCATCTCGCGCGCCGAGTGCATCGACAGCATGGGGCTGCCCACGTCGACCGCGCGGATGCCGACGCCCGCCGCGAGCAGGGGCCCGATCGTGGTGCCGCACGGCATGTCGCCCCGCGAGACGAATTCCTGGCAGGGGACGTCCGCGCGGCGGCACAGCGACCGGAAGACGGCCGCCGTCTCCGCGTCGCTCGCGTACCGGCGGTTCGCGTTCGTCTTGACCACGGGTCCGCCGTTGATGCGCGGGAGGTGGGTGGCGTCGTGCTTCTCGGGCGCGTTCGGGTGCACGGCGTGCGCCATGTCCGCCGAGACGAGCATCGAGCGCGAGACCGCGCGAGAGAGGCCGCCCGAGCCGGGGAAGGCGTCCGTCAGACGGCCGAGGAGGTCGCGGCCGAACGCGCCCGCCGCCCCCTCCGCGCTCCCGCTGCCGACCTCCTCGTGGTCGAAGAGGAGGACGAGGGCCGTCGGGTCCGGGGTCGCCTTGCGTTCGGCAAGGGCGAGCAGGGCGAGGAGACCTGCGTGGCAGGAGCCGAGGTTGTCGAGGCGCGGCGCCGCGAGGTACTCGCCGGCGCGCCCGACGGGCCGGCTCGGCGTCGTGTCGAAGAAGGCGAGGTCGAAGCCGCGAAGGGCGTCGGGCGAGGCGTCGGCGGCCTCGCCGATCGCGGCGAGCGCCGCCTCTCCCGCGTCCTCGCCCGGGCCGAGGAGCCCGGCCGCGGGCGCGAGGTGGCGGTGCTTGTCCAGTTTCAGGCCGTCCTCGTTCACGCCGCGGTTGAGGTGGATCGCGACCGTGCTCAGACGCGCGACGGCGTTCGCGGTCCGCACGAGACGCGTCTCGAGACCGCCGCGGCCCTCCACGACGACGCGTCCGGCGAGGCCCAGGTCGCGGTCGACCCACGTGGCGAGGATCGGGCTCCCGTAGATCTCGACGTCGAGCAGCAGGTGGCCCGCGCCCGCGAGCCCCGGTCGCGGCTTCAACCGCAGGCCGGGCGAGTCCGTGTGCGCGCCGACGACGCGGAACCCGGCCTCGACCGGCGGGCGCGCCCCCACGACGAAGGCCGCGATGGAGGACCCGCCGCGGATCACGTAGTGCCGTCCACCCGGCTCGAGGCGCCAGGCTTCGCGCTCGTAGAGCGGCGAGAAGCCCTTGGCCTCGAGTCGCGCGGCCGCGTTCGCCACGGCGTGCCAGGGCGTCGGGCTCGCGTCGATGTAGTCGAGCAGGTCGCGCTCGACGGGCACGGCGGCGGCGGCGGGAGAGGGGCGCTTCTTCGCCACGGGAGACCTCCGCAACGGGACCGCGGAGTCTCCCACGCCGCCGCCCGGCGTCAGCCGGCGATCAGGGCGAAGCGGTCCACGTCCACGAGCCCCCGGTCCGTGATCTTCAAGTGGGGGATCACGGGCAGCGGGAGGAAGGCCAGCTGCAGGAACGGCTCGGCGAGCGGGCAGCCCATCGCGCGAACGGCGGCGCGAAGGGTCGCGAGGCGGTCGCGCACCTCCGGGAACGGACGGTCCGAGAGCAGGCCCGCGAGAGGGAGCGGCAGGTCCGCGACGACCTCGCGTCCGAGGACCGCGACGAACCCGCCGCCCATCTCGATCAGGCGGTTGACGGCCACGGCCATCTCCGCCTCCGACGCGCCGACCACGATCACGTTGTGGCTGTCGTGCCCGACGCTCGACGCGAGCGCTCCTGCGCGGAAGCCGAAGCCGCGCACGAAGCCGCGCCCCACGTTGCGGTTCGTCCCGTGCCGGGCGAGGACCGCCACCGCGTGGATGCCGCGCGCGGGGTCGCCGCGTCGCGCGCCGTCCGAGAAGGGGAGTTCCATCGAGAGCGCGTCCGTGACGATGCTCCCCGGGATCACGCCGATCACGGGGCCCGACGGGCCGGCGGCCGGCACGCGGAACACGGACGCGTCCACGGGGGCGAGACGCACCGACCCGCGGCCGACCTCGGGGACGCGTTCCACCGCGTCGAAGGACGCTTCGGTCACGAGGCGCCCGTCCTTCACGACCTTCGCGACGCGGACGTCCTCGAGGTCGGCGAGCAGCACGAGGTCGGCGCGGCGCCCGGGAGCGACGAGGCCGCGGTCGCGCAGGCCGAAGCCGGTGGCCGCCGACCACGTCGCGGCCCGGTAGGCCGCGACGAGCGGCGCGCCCGCGCGGATCGCCGCGCGCACGAGGTGGTCCACGTGGCCCTCCTCGGCGATGTCGAGCGGGTTGCGGTCGTCCGTGCAGAACGCGAGGAAGGGCGACGTCCGTTCCGTGAGCAGCGGGGCGAGGCGGACGACGTCCTTGCTCACGCTGCCGTCCCGCAGGAGGACCTGGAGTCCCTTCGACAACTTCTCGCGCGCCTCCTCCAACCGCGTGCTCTCGTGGCAGTTGCGGATCCCGCACGCGGCGTACGCGTTCAGGTCGCGCCCGGTCACGAGCGGCGCGTGGCCGTCCACGTGCCCGTCGGCGAACGCGACGAGCTTGTCGAGCACTTCGTCGTCGTGGTGGAGGACGCCCGTGAAGTTCATCATCTCGGCGAGCCCGATGACCTTGGCGTGCCCGCGCAGCGGCACGAGGTCGGCGGCCGTCAGGCGGGCCCCACTGGTCTCGAGGTGCGTGGCGGGGACGCACGACGACAATTGCACGCGCAGGTCCATCACGAGGCGGGGGGCGGCGTCGAGGAAGTAGCGCAGGCCGGCGAGGCCCAGCACGTTCGCGATCTCGTGCGGGTCGCATATCGCCGTCGTCGTGCCGTGGGGGAGGACGCAGCGGTCGAACTCCGCCGGCGAGACCATCGTGCTCTCGACGTGCACGTGCGTGTCGATGAAGCCGGGGGCGACCACGAGTCCCCGGGCGTCGACGACCTCGCGGCCCTCGTAGGCCTCGTAGGTCCCCACGATCGTGTCGCCGCAGACGGCGACGTCGCCCGGTCGCACGACGCCCGTCGCCACGTCGAGGATGCGCCCGCCCTTGACGACGAGGTCGGCCGGTTGCCGGCCGAGGGCCTGGTCGATCCGGCGCTTGAGGGTCGCCTTGTCCACGCGCGTCTCCGTCGGCGGCAGGCCGGGGCGCCCACTCTACGACCGGACCGATGTGCGCACCGCCCGGACGCCCTCGCGCCGCATCCTCGGGCTCGTGAGGGGGGGACCCCGGCTCCCCCCGACGGGGACGCGCGTCCCTCCCCGCGGCGTCACGCGCGCGGGGGGATGGTGCCGAAGCCGGGACTTGAACCCGGAAGGGCGTTTAAGCCCGCTGGACCCTGAATCCAGTGCGTCTGCCAATTCCGCCACTTCGGCACGAAGCGATCGGGGAGGCAAGGGTATCGGCCGGGGACGTGCGGTCAAGGCAGGGCCGTCGTCGTACAACGGGACGCATGGGACGACGTGGGCGGCGCCTCCTCCTCGGTCTGCTCGTGGCCGTGCTCGCCGGCGCGGGCGCCCTCTACCTGCTCGTGTGGCGCCCCGTGGCGCCGGCCTACGCCTTCCTCGACGCCCTCGACGCGCCGCTGCCGACGGAAGCGGATCTCGAGCGCGTCGGCGGCATCCGCTACCCCCGCGAAGGGCCCCCGCGGCTCCTTCGCTACCTGCCGCCGCCCGGCGACGGGCGGTCGCCGATCCTGGTCGTCGTGGCCGGCGTCACGGCGCTGGGGATCGACGACCCGCGCGTCTGGCGGCTGCTCCTCGCCCTGCGCGAGGCCGGGTTCGCGGTGCTCGCACCCGAGGTGCCGGGGCTCTCCCGGCTGGGCGAGGACCGCGAGGGCGTGAAGCACGTGCGCGACGCGTTGCTGCTGGCGTCGAAGGCCGAGGGGTTCGAGACCGGGCTCCCGGGAGCCGATGCAAGTCGCATCGGCGTCCTGGGCGTGAGCCTCGGCGCCTCGCTCGCGCTGCACGCCGCCGCGACCTCGCCGGTCCCGGTGCGCGCGCTGGTCCTCGTGGGCGCCCCGGACGACCCGCGCAACCTTGCGCCCTCGTGGTTTCGCGAGCCCGTCGCGCCGGGAGGGGCGACCGGCCACGCGAAACTGCGCTCCGGTTCGGGGCTGTTCGCGCGGCACGGCGTGCTGCGCGCCGCGGCCGGCCGGATCGTCGGGGCGGCGGAGGCCGCCGCGCTGCGCGCGTGGATCGACGGGATCGGCGAGGCGCCCGCGTCGGGAGGCCCGCCGCCTCCCGAGGTCGGGGGCGCCGAGGGCGCACGCTGGGTGCGCGCGGCGCTCGCCGAGGAGCGCATCGAGACGCCGGACCTCGCGTGGGTCCTCACGGCGGCGGAGCCCGACCTCGCGACCTGCGCCCCGGCGGCCTTCGACGCGGACCTCGCGGGCCTGCGATCGCCCGTCTGGCTCGTGCACGGCACCGAGGACCCGCTGGTACCCCCCTCGGAGATGGACCTGCTCGCCGCCCGCCTCTCGCCGCGCGTGCCGGTGCACACGCTCCCGAGCGCCCTCCTGACGCACGTGGACGTCGGCTCGCCCGGGCTCGCGGAGGCGTGGCGGCACCTGCGCGTCCTGACCGAGGCCTTCGACGCCGTGAGAGGAAAGGGATCGTGACGACGCCCGGCCTCGGCCGCCGCCGTGCCGCGGCGCTCGCCCTGGTGCTGACGCTCTCCGCGTGCGCGGGCACGCCGCAGGACGCCGAGATGGCGCGCGCCCGCCGGATCGGCGCCTCGCTCTCGGGGGTCCCGCAGTCGCGCAACCTCACCTGCGAGAGCCGCAGCGCCGCCGACCTGCTCGCGGCCCACGGGCTGGCCGCGTCGGAGCGCGAAGTCTTCGAGCGCCTGCCGCGCACGGACAACCCGGACACCGGCTTCGTCGGGTCGCCCGACGACGAGGCGGGGGGGCTGCCGCCCGCGGGCTACGGCGTGCACGCGCCGCCGATCGCGGCGGCTCTGCGGGACCTCGGGCTCGACGCGCGGGTCGAGTCGGGCCGCGACCTCACGTGGCTCGCGGCGGAGACGGCGGCGGGTCGCCCGGTCATCGCCTGGGTCACGGGGTCGTGCGAACCTTCGCGGGTGGTGCCGATGCGGGACCGTGCCGGGCGCGAGTTCCGCGCCGTCCCGGGCGAGCACACGGTCCTCGTGCTCCGCGTCGGCCCGGGCAAGGTCTACGCGCTCGACCCCGCGACGGGTCGCTGCCGCGAGTTCGACCGGCAGGCCTTCCTCGAGGCGTGGCGTCTCTTCGGGGGCGCGGCCGTGTCGGCCTCGGGGTCCCTCGCGGCCCCGCCGACGGGCGAGGGTCGGGTTCGAAGTCCGGGTGGTAGCGTGCCGAGGTGACCTCCGACCTCCCGCCGTCCCGACCGTTTCGGCGGTGGCTGCCCTTCGCGATCGGCGCGCTCGCCGGCGTGGGGATCGCCGCGGCGATGCTCGCCCGCGTCGGTCGCGAGCGGGTCGTCGCGCGCCCCCTCGCGCCTTCCGAGGAGAGCGCGGTCTGGGACGAGGAGGGCGCGCGCCGGAGCCCGCGCCTCGCGGAGTTCCCCGATCCGCCGGGCGACGGTCCCGTGATCCGGGCCCACTACCGCGTGTCGCTGCCCGCCTACGACATGGAGGTCCGCCGCCGCGGGCACCGGCTGACGCTGGGCATCCGCGGCACGGACGTGCAGGTGGCGGGCGGGGCCTGGATCGCCTTCGGGGAAGGCCGCATCGACGGCGGCCGCGACGACGCGTTCGGCGGCTCCGTCGCGCGGATCGCGTGGTCGTGCGTCGGGCTGCGGTTCCGCACGTCGAGCGACGGCGTCGCGCGGATCCTGTTCTCGCCCGACGGCTCCACCCTGACCGTGCACTACCTCCAGGGCCAGGAGGCGCTCCTCGTCGAGAGCCCTGACACGTACGTGAAAGCCGAGGGCGTGCTCTCCCGCGGGCCGCGGCCGGCCTACGGCGCGATCCTCGGGCAGGTCCCCTTCACGGCGCGGATGCGCGCGCACGCGCCCGACGCGCGCGTCGTGGTCACCGGCCGCGTCGTCACCACGGAGGGCGCGGCGGTGCCCGACGCCCTCGTGCAGCTGAAGGGCGTGGACGCGACCCGCGTGCACGCGGACGACGAGGGGCGCTTCTCGCTCGAGTTCCGCGGCGCGGCCGCCGCGCGCTCGCAGTCGATCTGCGCCGGAGCCGCCGGCCACCGGAACGGCGAGACCGTCCTCTTCACCGGCGACCCGACGACCGACGTCGAGGTGGAGCTCGCGCCGCTCCCGCCGGGCGACCACGCGGGCTACGCGTGGGTGCACCCGGCGCCCGACCGCGACCCCGACGACGCGCAGGCCTGCGGCACGTGCCACTCGTGGCAGTACACGGAGTGGCTCGGGAGCCGGCACGCGCGCGCCGCGGACAACGGACAGGTCCGTCACGAGCGCGATCGCATGCGCCGCGCGGCGCCCGAGGCCCCCGACGACTGCGTCGCCTGCCACCAGCCCGCGCTCGCGGCGACGCAGGGCGCCGTGCCCTACGCGCCGCGCGGCGTGCTCGCCGGGAACCACTGCGACTTCTGCCACAAGATCCGCCACGTGGAGGACGTACGGAAGCCGGGCGTCCTCGGCAGCCTCGCGCTCGCGCGGCCCGACCCCGCGCGGCGCGAGCGCCCGGGCGATCTCCACGTCGTCTTCGGGCCCGCGGCCGACGTGACCTTCGCGTACATGGGCGCCTCCTGGAACCCCCTGTTCGCCTCCTCGTGGCTGTGCGCGGGATGCCACCAGGGAGGCGGCCTTCCTGGCCGCGCGAAGGTCGACACCTTCGAGGAGTGGCGGGCGTGGGCCGCCGACCGCGAGGACGAGGGCTTCCGGTCGTGCCAGGACTGCCACATGCCCGGCGGGACGACGGTCCGCGACGACGGGGGACGCGTCGACCAGATCGCCTGGGACGCGCTGCATCGCGCGCCGCAGGCCGTGCACGCCCACTCGTTCCCGGGGACCGGCGCCTCGTTCGCCCGGGACGCGCTGCGCGTCGAGGTCGAGAAGCGCCTCGACCCCGCGACGGGAACGTGGGCGGTCGAGGTCGCGGTCACGAACGTCGGAGCCGGCCACCGCGTGCCGACGGGCACCTGGACCAAGCACGTCGCGATCGGCGTCTGGGCGCGCCGGGGCGACCGCTGGCTGCTGGCGAAGGACGGGGAGCGGGCCGTGCTCGGCGCGCGCGCCCCGGCCGACGAGGCGCTCGCCGGCGGCGACTGGCGCGGGCCGCCGGGAGCGCTCCTCGGGGTCTTCCGCCGCGGGAAGGAGGAGGAGCCCGCCTCGTTCTGGGATCCCCCGACCCCCGCGGACACGGTGGACACACGCCTCGCGCCCGACGAGACACGGACGATCCGTGCGCGCTTCGTGGACGTGCCCGGCGCCCCCGCGGGCGAGCCGCCCGTCGTCGAGGTCCGCGCCGTCCATCGCCGCGGCGCCATCGGGAGCGGGCACGCGGGCACCCCCTGGGAGCCGCGCCCGAACGACGCGCCTCCCGAAGTCGAGTGGTGGAGGATCGAGCGGTGAGGGCTTTCCGTCTCCTGCTCCTCGCGTCGGCCCTCGCCCTGCCGGGCTGCGTTCCGGACGGCCCCGACGAGGGCGGCGGGATGCCGAAGGCGCCGGCGCCCACCCTCCCGTTCGTGCACGACGGCTGGCCCGCCGAGCGCTGGGCGGCGCGACTCGCGGGCGGCGACGCCGCGTCGCGCGCGGACGCGCTGGGAGCGCTGGCCGCGCTCGGTCCGCTCGCGGCGCCCTGGGCGGCGGAGATCGCCGCGTGCCTCGCGGACGCGGACGAGGACGTCCGATGGTCGGCGGTCGAGGCGCTCGGGAGGCTGGGCCCGGGCGCCGCTCCGCACGCGGAGGCGCTCCTCGCCCGGCTCGAGGACGCCTCGGAGGGGGTGCGCGGCGCGGCCGCCCGGGCCGCGGGACTCCTGGGAGAGGCGGCGGCGCGCCCCCTCGCGGCGCGCATCCTCAACCCCGACGACCCGGCGCGCGACCTCGCGCGCCGCGCGTTCGCGGCGCTCGGCCCCGCGGGCTCGCCGGCGATGGGGGAGCTGGGCGGCGGCCTCGCATCCAAGGACCCGATGATCGTCGAGGACGCCGCGGTGGCGCTCGCCGGCGTCGGACCGCCCGCGGTGCCCTTCCTCGAGAAGGGCCTCGCGGACACGCGGGGCTGGGCCGTCGCGCTGTCCGCGGGCGCCCTCGCGCGTCTCGGCCCCGAGGCGGCGCCCGCCGCGGGCGCCCTGGTGGCCGCGCTGCGACTGCCGGGCGACGCGCGGGCGACGGCGGCGGACGCGCTCGTCGCGATCGGGGAGGCCGCGCGCCCCGGCCTCGAGCGTGCCGCGGCGGACGCGGACCCGGACGTGCGCGCGGCCGCGGCCGACGCGCTGGCGCGCCTCCGCCGCTGAACGGAGCCACGGCGCGTCCCACGCGTCGCTGTCGAGAATTCCGGAAACGCTTCGCGCCGCGTTCGTGCGAGTTGCGAAGGACCTACGAAGGACCTGCGAAGGAACGGTGGGTGCTCATCGCGGGATCCTGGCGCCGGGCGCGCGCGGGAGGGCTCGGGGCCGGCGGGGGCGTCATCGCCGCCACCTCTCCAGCTCGCAACCCCGCGGCTGCGCCCTCGGCGAACTCCACGCCCCCGCGCACGCAGGATCCTATCGGATCGTCGGTCGCATTCACAGAACCCGGAATCAGGCCTTCATATCTCATTCACAAGTCGTCAGGGGCCTGGCGGGGCGCCCTCGCGTCGCCAACCCGTGGAGCGCGCATCGGGGCCGAGCGGCCGTCCACCAACGAAAGCGCGCCGCGGGTCGCCTCTCGGCGTCCCGCGGCCCCTTCGGCAGCCCAGAAATGAAAACGCGCCGCGGGTCGCCTCTCGGCGTCCCGCGGCGCGTAGGAAGAACCTGACTTACAGCTTGTAGAAGAAGTTCTCGAGCAGCGGCAGGTTGATCAGGTAGTTGAACCCGCGGGCCATCAGGTGCCGGCGCGGGTAGTCCTCGCTCGACGAGACGTAGCCGATCGCCGCGACCGCCGCCGACTGCACGAAGTGGTTGTCGTGCGAGGTGGCGACCTTGATCAGGTCGTCGAGCTTGCTGCGGTCCTTCATCAGGCCCAGGGCGTAGACGTTGAACGCAGCCACGTCGCCGTTCGTGGTCTCGGACAGGCGACGGATGAGCAGCTCGGAGCCCTGGCGCTTGCCGAGCATGGCGAGACCGAGCGCACCGAACGACATGGCGTCGGGCGACTTGGTCGTCTTGAGCATGCTGAGCATCGGGCCGTGGGAGTCCTCGCTCCCGAGGATGCCGAGCGCCATCGCCGCGTAGCCGCGCAGCACGGGGTGCTGCGACTCCTCGAGGACCTTCATGAGCACCGGCGCGCCCTTCGGGTCACCCAGGATGCCGAGGGCCACCATGCCCGCGGCCTGCGTCGTCGGCATGCGGTTCTTGCCCTCGACCGCCGAGGTGGCGATCTCGAGCGTGGAGGGCGCCTTCGCGATCGCAAGCGCGAGCATCTCGTACTCGCGGACGTTGTTGCGCTCCTTCTTGAGGTCCGCCTCGAGGCGACGGACGGCGAGTCCCTCGTCGGCCTGCGCCGCGATCCGCCCGAGGCTGATCGCGCACATGGAGGAGACGAAGCCGTCGTTGTCGTTCTCGAGCGTGTGCACGAGCTTCTTGACGACCTCGCGCACCGGCTTGTGGGTCGCCTCGCGCTGCGCGGGGATGAGCTTCTTCAGCTCTGCGACCTTGGCCGTGACGTCGGCCGGGAGGCCGGCACCCGTGCTGGTGTCGTACGGGGCGACCAGGGCGTCGATCTCGCGCTCCGCCTGCGTGCGGTAGTCGAGGACACCCAAGGCGATCGCGGCCGAGCGCCGGATGTGGATCTCACGGTCGTCGAGCGCGCCGGCGAGGAGCTTCCAGCCTTCCTCGAAGTTGCCGCGGCGGCCGAAGGACTCGAGCGCCATTGCGCGCAGCTCGGCGCGGAACTTCTTGTTCTCGTACACCTCGGTCAGGAACCGGGCGCTCTCGGGACCCGGGACGAACCCGAGGCCCATCAGGGCGGCCGAGACCAGCTCGAAGTCGGCGGACTTGTCGGACGAGACCATCCGCATCAGGAGCGGGCCGGCCATGTCGCTGCCCATCGCCGTCATCGTGACGGCCAGGAACGCGCGCAGGTCGGACTCCGCCTTCGGATCCTCGGCGAGCTTCGCCATCGGGAGGATCGACGTCTCGTCGCCGACGTAGAAGAGGCCGAGCGCGGCGGCGCGCGCGACGAGATGGTTCTCGTCACGGATCGCCTCGATCAGGACCGCACGGGCCTCGGCCTTCAGGCTCTCGTCGCTCGCGACGCGGCCGATCGTGATCAGCGCGGCCTCGCGGACGAACGCCTGCTTGTCGTCCTTCAGCGCCATCAGGGGCTTCCACAGCTTCGCCCGGACGACCTCGGCGGACAGCGGCTTCGCGCCCTTCAGCACGGGCCCTTCCGTCGAGACCGCGGCGGTCACGTAGCGGTGGGGGAAGAACTCGATGCGGTTGAGCGCCCACCACGTCTCCCAGGTGGAGTCGTCGTTGGCGGCCTTGCGGCGGGGGCCTTCGCCACCCGGGGTCGGGTCGCCCGTCGTCGGCGGCTTGGAGCCCGGATCCGTCATCGGCGTGGGCGTCGTGGGGGTCGGGGTCGGCGGCGGCGGCGGATCGCTGGGCTCTCGGAGGCCCGGCGGGACGGCCCCGCCCGGCTTCTTGAACCGGATGCACCCGAGGGCGTCATCCAGGGGGAGCGCCAGGGGCGCGAGGAGCATGGCAGGAAGGAGCAGCGAGCGGATGCGCATGGATCGGTCCTCAACTCCCGGGCCTAGGGGTCCACGACCGGGCACTTACCCTGCAGATGGCATACCCAACGAAACGCCACTCTGCAACGCTTGAATTCGTTCACGGACGGGCGATTCCCATCTTTGGTCCCGTTTCCATGGGTACCCCGGTTCCCGGCATGTCACCGAACGGTGACGCCGGCCGCCGTTCCGCCGTTGCAAGGGGGGGTGGCGGGTACCATCCCGCCTTGCCGCCGAATCCCCCGGAGATTTCGCTGATGCCCGTCGCCCGACCCTCCCGCGCCCTGAACGCGGCGGTCGTGATCGCGATGGGGGTGGTGTGCGGCGGGTGCCCCAGCCGGAAGCTGTCGTCGGGCGGCGGCGCGATGGACACGTTGATGTACGACGTCCTCGGCGCCGAGCGCGACACGGGCTACTACTACGACGTCCTGCTCTCGGCGCACGATCGCTCCACGTTCGCCTACGTCCAGACCGAGGACCCGTTCATCGCCGACAAGTGCGTGGACGCGATCGTCCACCTCGGGCGCGCCTCGTACAACCGGCTCGAGGGCGAGGTCCAGGTGATCCTGCTCCTCTCCGACGTGGTCCTCGAGGACTGGTCGTCGCTCGCCAAGGCGTCGGCCGCCGGTGCCCTGACGGCGCTCGGGACGAAGCTGCCCACGGCGTCGGGCCCGGAGCGCGAGGAGAACGGCCTTCGCTACCTCGATGCGCTGAAGGAACTCGACGGGATGCACGACGCGCAGGGACGCCTGCGCAACGATTGTCCGGCGCAGCGGCAGCGGGCGGTGCAACTCGTCGACGAGATCGGATCCTACAAGTTCCCCAACCTCCAGCTGACCAAGGACGGCCTGCGCTTCTTCCCGGCGAAGTCGTGGGTCACGCGCGCGACGGACCCCGCGATGCGCGAGGCGCTCGACCGCGCGATGGTCCGCCGCTCGCGCGCCGTGATCCTCGCCTCGCTCGAGGGCGCGGTCCTCGACCGCAACCACAACGTGCGCGTGGACGCGGTGAAGGGGCTGAAGACGCTGCAGTACGCCGGCGCGCAGGAGTCCGTGCTCGACCGCCTCGAGGTCGAGACGAACTCCTGGGTGCGGGGCGAGATGGCCGAGTACTTCGGCGCGATCGGCGGCCGCCGCGCGGCGGAGGCGCTCCTCCGCCTGCTCGACGACGACGACGGCGGCGTGCGCCACCGCGCGCGGCGCGCGCTGACCCGGATCGCGGGCGACGACCGCGGCAAGGAGGTCGCGGCCTGGCAGACGTGGGTCGACCGCGCGTTCCCCCCGACGGTCGCCGTCCCGGCGACGCCCGCGGC
>DATLLK010000523.1:0-2634 GCA_035537895.1 Planctomycetota bacterium | reverse complement strand
CTCCGCGCGGAGTCCGACGAGGAGGCGAAGGGCCTCGAGATCTTCACAGAGCGGTGGGTCATCGCGCCCGTCGCGCGACAGATCGAGAACGTCACGGGCGAGCACTTCGACCCGGGCGTCATCCGCGACTTCGTGGCCGAGCGCAGCCGCCAGCACGGCGCCGAGCTCGCCGCGAAGGCCGCGGCCTGGACCCGGGGCGGGGTCCTCGCGGTCGCGGGCTCCGTCTACGAGTTCTTCCTGATCTTGATGATCGCGGCGTTCCTCGTGATCGACCGCAAGCGCATCGCGCGCTTCTTCGCGAACCTCCCCCCGCCCGAGATGCGCGCCGGCTGGGACCGCCTCGTCGGCTACGTCGACCGCGGGCTCGCCGGCGTGATCCGCGGCCAGCTCGTGATCTGCGTCGTCAACGGCCTCCTCACCTGGGTCGGCCTCCTGATCCTCGGGGTCCCCTACGCGACGCTGCTCGCCTTCGTGGCGGGCGTGCTCTCCCTGATCCCCGTGTTCGGCACGATCGCCTCGAGCATCCCGATCGTGCTCGTCGCGCTCGCGACCGGCGGGATCGGCACGGGGCTCCTGGCACTTGGCTGGATCTTCCTGATCCACATCCTCGAGGCCAACGTCTTCAACCCGCTGATCATGGGCACGAGCGCCGAGCTCCACCCGGTGCTGATCGTCTTCGCGCTCCTGGCGGGCGAGCACGCGTTCGGGGTCTGGGGCGCGCTCCTCGCCGTCCCGACGGCGTCGATCCTGATCTCGGTCTTCAAGTACTATCGTCACGAAGTGCTCGGCGTTCCGACGGAGGAGCCCCACGGCCACGGGAAGTGGTTCCGCGACCTGATGAAGAGGCGCGGGGGGCCGCAGACGGACACGCCGGCCGGAGGATCGACATGACGGACCTGCTCGCAACCCTTCTCGCCTTCGAGGTGGGCACGACCTTGAAGACGGTGATCGGCGTGCTGATGGCCCTCTCGGGCCTCGGCGTCCTCCTCATGGGCGTGATCGCCATGGCGGACCGGGCGCTCCAGAAGGGCGGGATCGCCGTCGGGCTCGGCGCGGCGCTGATCGCCGCGGGCCTCTGGCTCGTGGGAGCGCTGTAGCCGCCGACGCGGCGCGGCGCCAGGTCGGACCGTAGGCGGGTCAGACCGTCAGGAGGCGGATCAGGGTCGTCGTCCCCGTCGGGTCGTCCTTCGCGCCCATCACGAGCACGACCCGCTCGCCCGGCTTCAGGAGCCCGTCGCGGCGCAGGCTCGCACGCACGGCGGCCACGATGCGGCCGCGCGCCGCCTGCTCGGTCAGGAGCCGCGGGCGCACGCCCCACGACAATTGGAGCCCGCGCAGCACGTCCACCTCGTGCGCGAATGCGTAGATGGGCGCGCGCGGCCGTTCCTTCGCCATGCGCCGCGCCGACTGCCCGCCGCGCGTGAAGACGACCACCGCCGCGGCGCGCGCGTCCTGCGCGAGACGGACCGCCGCCCGCACGACGAGCCGGTCGGGCCGCGCCGGATCGGCGGCCGGGCACGGGTGGGACGGGTCGCCCGCGTAGGGACAGTGCGGGTCCTGCTCGGCGGCCCTTAAGATCCGGTCCATCGTCGCGACGACGTGCGCGGGGTGGGCGCCGACCGCGGTCTCGCCCGAGAGCATGACGGCGTCGGTGCCGTCGAACACGGCGTTGGCGACGTCGGAGGCCTCGGCCCGCGTCGGGCGCACGGCTGTCGTCATCGTCTCGAGCATCTGCGTCGCCGTGATCGCGAGCCGCCCGTGGCGCGACGCGGTCTCGAGGATCCGCTTCTGGAGCCCGGGGACCTCCTCGGGTCCGTACTCGAGGCCGAGGTCGCCCCGCGCGACCATGACGCCGTCGACGGCGCCGAGCACCTCGTCGAGCCGCTCGACCGCCTCGCGTCGCTCGATCTTGGCGACGAGCAGGGGGACGCGCGACGCCCGCGCTTCGAGCCGTCGGCGCAGCCCCCGCACGTCCTCGGGCCCGCGCACGAAGGAGATCGCGATCGCGTCGACGCCCGCGGCGACCCCGGCCAGGGCGAGCCGGTGGTCGAGCGCCAGGAGGACGGGGCCCCGGTGGCGCGCGCCCCGGAGGTGGATCCCGGTGCGGTCGCGCACGACGCCGCCGGTCGTCGCCCGGCACATGACGCCTGTCCGGCTCCTCGAGACGACCTCGAGCACCACGTTCCCGTCGGCGAGGAGCACCTCGCCCCCCGGGCGCGCCGCGACGAGCACGCTCCGGGGCGCGGGAAGGACCACGACCCCGTTGGTCCCCCGCGCCGCCGAGCGGGCGAGTCGCACCGGGTCGCCCCGGAGCAGTTCCACGGACCCGCCGGGCACGCGCCCGATGCGGACCTTCACCCCCGGGAGGTCCAGGAGCACGGCAATCTCGCGGCGCAGCCCCCGCGCGGCGCGGCGAGCGTCCGCCACGAACGCGGCGAGGCTGTCGGGCGGGGCGTGGGCGCCGTTCACGCGCAGCACGTCCGCGCCGGCGGCGATCAGCTCCCGGAGCCGGGCGGGCGGCCTCGAGGCGGGTCCGACGGTCGCGACGATCTTCACGCGCGTGTGCGGCATGGTGCGGGAGTCTACGACCGCTCCCACTGGCCGGGCGGGCATTCGGCCCACTCGGGCCCGTCC
>DATLLK010000522.1:0-2795 GCA_035537895.1 Planctomycetota bacterium | reverse complement strand
GCCCCAAGGACCCGCCCCCGCTCGACGGCCCCGCCGCGCCCGAGGGCGTGCTGCCGACCGACGCCGCGCCGCCCGAGGCCCTGGCCGTCCTGAAGGAGCGCTTCGGCTTCGCGGAGTTCCGCGAGGGCCAGGCGGAGGTGGTCACCGCGACCCTGGCCGGGCGCGACGTGCTCTGCGTCATGCCGACGGGGGCGGGGAAGAGCGTCTGCTACCAGGTCCCGGCGCTCCTCGGGGAAGGCGTGACGCTCGTGGTCTCCCCCCTGATCGCGCTGATGAAGGACCAGGTGGACGGGCTGCGGCGGCGGGGGATCGCCGCCGCCGAGGTCAACTCCACCGTGTCGCCCGCCGACCAGGACGCGGCGCTCGACGCGGCCGAGCGCGGCGACGTGCGCCTGCTCTACGTCGCGCCCGAGCGCTTCAAGAGCGAGCGGTTCCGCGAGCGCATGCGCGGGATGCGCGTCGCCCGGCTCGCGGTGGACGAGGCGCACTGCATCAGCCAGTGGGGGCACGACTTCCGTCCCGACTACCGCCGGCTCGGCGCCGCGGTCGAGCTGCTCGGACGCCCGCCCATCCTCGCGTTGACGGCGACGGCGCCCGTCGAGGTCCAGGAGGACATCGTCGTCCAGCTGGGCATGCGCGAGCCGGCGCGCTTCGTGCGCGGGGTCGTCCGGGCGAACCTGCGCTTCGAGGTCGTGCGCGCGAGGGGCCGGGACGAGAAGGACGAGGTCCTCGTCAAGCTCGCGCGCCGGCCCGGCGCCACCCTCGTCTACTGCGCGAGCCGCAAACAGGTCGACCGTGTCCGCGACGTGCTCAAGCGCCGCGGGCTTCCCGCGCTGCGCTACCACGCCGGGCTCGACGAGGCGGAGCGGAGCGGCGGCCAGGAGGCGTTCCTCTCGGGCGCCGCCGGGCTGATGGTCGCGACGAACGCGTTCGGGATGGGCGTCGACCGGTCCGACATCCGCCGGGTCGTCCACTACGAGGTCCCCCGCACCGTCGAGGCCTACGTGCAGGAGTCGGGCCGCGGCGGTCGCGACGGGCGCCCCGCGGACGCGGTTCTCCTGTGGCACCCGGGCGACGTCCGGATCCAGGAGTGGTTCCTCGAGGCGGCCAACCCCTCGCGCGCGGTCGTGACCGACGTCTTCCGCGTCCTCCACGAGGCGGGCGAGTCGCGCCTCGAGTGGACGACCGACGAGATCGCGGCGCGCATGCGCGTCGAGGCGCCGCCTCCCGCGGTGGGCGCCGCCCTGGCGATCCTCGACCGCGCGGCCCTCGTGCGCCGCGGGCGGCGCGACGAGAACCTCGCCCGCGTCCGGCTGCTTCCCGCGGCGGGCGACCTGTTCGCCCAGGCGCCGCTCCCGCCCGGGCTCGGGCGTCTCTTCCTGTGGCTCGAGGACCGGTTCGGCCGCGAGGGCTCCGGCGCGCTCGACCTCGAGGCCGTGTCGACGTCGCTCGACCGGTCGGAGGACACGCTCCGTCGCGGTCTCCAGCGGCTGCACGAGCTCGGCCGCGTCGAGTACGTGCCGCCGTTCCGCGGGCGCGCGACCGAGCTGCGGGCCGGCCTGCTGCCCGAGGACGTGCTCGACGCCGTCGACTTCGACGCGCTCGAGGAGAAGCGCCGCCGCGAGGAGCGCAAGCTCGAGCAGATGGTGACGTACGCGCAGACGCCAGGCTGCCGCGCCCGTCACCTCCTCGAGGCTTTCGGGGCCGCGGACGCGCCGGCCTGCGGGAACTGCGACGCGTGCGAGGTCGCGGTCGAGCGGCGGGCCAAGCGTCCGGCGCGCCCGCAGGAGGGGAAGACACTGGCAACGATCCTCCGCGCCGTCGCCGCGCACGACGGGAAGTTCGGCTTCCGGCGCATCGCCGAGCACCTGACGGGCTCCCAGGCCCAGGGAGTCCAGGGCCGCCTCGCGCGCGGGCCGACGTATGGGGCGCTCGCGGGTCACAAGCGCATGATCGTCGAGGGCTGGATCCACGACGCCCACGACGAGGGCTACCTGCGCCTCGTTCGCCGCAAGATGGCGGGCGATCGGACCGTGCAACTGTTGGGGCTGTCCGATCGCGGCCGAGAGACACTTCGCGCCACGCCCGCCGAGTAGCCCGTCAGGCCTACGCCGGCGCCTTGCGACCGCGGGGCAGCAGCGCGGCGCCGAGGAGCGCGGCCGCGGTGTGGAGGTGGGGGACCTCGCGCCACGCGGCGGCGGCGGCCGCGCGAAGCTGTGCGCGCGAGCGCGTGCCCGCGCGCCGCAGTCGGCGGAGGTTCCTGCGGCGGCGGCGGGCGAGCTCGGCGCGCACCGCGCGCCGCTCCTCAGGCGCGAGCGCCTCGCCGTGGGCCCGCCACCACGCGACGACGGCCGCCTGGTCCTCGATCTTGTCGACGAGCTCGCGGCTGACGTTGCCGCCGTGGTCCCGGTAGACGACGGTCGTCTCCGGGACGAAGGTCGCGGGCCCGTGGCGCGACGCCTTGAGCCAGAGGTCCCAGTCCTCGGCGTGCCGCAGGTCGGCGCGAAAGCCGCCGACGGTGCGCAGGACGTCGCCGCGGACGACCACGCTCGACGTGGCGACGAAGTTCCGACGCAGGAGCGGCAGGAACAGCGGGCCGTCGAAGGGACCCGGGTCCTTCGCGTGGTAGGGGATCTCGCACGCAGGCGAGCGCGTCACCGCGGCTCCGTGGACGAACACGGCGTCGGGCCGCGCGACGAGCGCCGCGCGCGAGCGCGCGAGGTGCTCGGGGCGCCACAGGTCGTCGTCGTCGAGGAACGCGACGAGCGGGGCGGGGCCGCGGAGGACCTCCGTCT
>DATLLK010000521.1:0-6751 GCA_035537895.1 Planctomycetota bacterium | reverse complement strand
CCCGCGGGGCCGCTCGGGCGCCTCGACGGCCTCGCGCTGCCGCTCCGACGGGCGCTCGAGGAACAGGACGCCTTCTCGCCGCTGCCGACACCCTCCGGCTCCGACTGGCTGGCCGTCTACGACGAGCCGGGCCAGACGTTCGAGCAGTTCCGTGACGGACCCCGTCGCGTCCCGACGCCGGAGCGGCGCACGATCCGGCTCGTCGCGCTAGACGACGTCGGCGACAGGGGCTTCCCGAAGGTCGAGCGTCTCGCCGAGTACCTCGCGCTCTACTACGGGCTTCCCTCCCGCGTCCACGCGCTGACCGAGCCGCTCCCGACGTTCCACAGCCGGACGAACGAGTCGACGGGAGTCCCCCAGATCCTGACGACGTCCGTGATGCGCTGGCTGCGGACGGAGCTTCCCAGCGACTCCCTCTGCCTCGTGGCGGTCACGCGCCGCGACCTCTACCCCGACCCGTCGTGGAACTTCGTCTTCGGCCAGGCGAGCCCCGGGTCCGGGGTCGGCGTCTTCTCCTTCGCGCGCTACCACCCCGAGTTCCCGGGCAGTGGCGAGGGCGCGCCGACCGACGCGGCCGAGCGCGGGCGACTCGTCCTTCGGCGCAGCCTGAAGGTCCTCGCGCACGAGGTGGGGCACCTCGTCGGACTCGAGCACTGCGTCCACTTCCACTGCCTGATGAACGGAAGCAATCACCTGGGCGAGATGGACCGCGCCCCGCAGCACCTCTGCCCCGTCTGCCTCCGCAAGGCCCAGCACGCCGCGACGTTCGACGTCGTCTCCCGCTACGCCGCGCTCGCGGCCTTCTATCGGGCGGCAGCGCTCGACGACGAGGCGGCCTGGGCCGCCGCGCGCGCGGACCACGCGCGGGGGAAGTAGCCCTCGAGCGACGCGTAGCGTGCGGGCGATGGGGGGACCGGGCCGGGATCAAGGCGTGTGAAGAAGGCGGCCGGTTCGGGGGCGATGCCGGTTGTTCGTTCCCGGGCGCCTCTCCCGTCCTGATGAGCGGGCCATGCGAGCCCACGGGAGATGCGACGTGGATGCCCACAGGATGGGGAATGGCTCGAGCAACGGCCGGGCCGGCGCGGCCCACGAGGGGAACGGCCACGAGGCGCGTTCCCGAAACGGAGCACCGGGGAAGCCCCGGCTCCAGCGGTGGCGGCTGCCGCGGGTCACGGATCGGCTGGCCCTCGGGAGCCGGGGGCTCCGGGTGAGCCCCTTCTGCCTCGGCATGGTCGGAGAGCCCTCGACGATCCAGGCCGCCTACGACGCCGGGATCAACTTCTTCTTCGTCACGACCGACATGCACTGGCCCCTCTACGAGGCGACGCGCCGGGGCCTCGCCGATCTCCTGACGCGCGATCCTGGCGCCCGGGACAAGATCGTCGTGGCGGGCGTCTGCTACCCGACGCAGCCCCAGTTCTGCACGGCCCCCTTCGCGGAGCTGGTGAACGCGGTCCCCGAGCTCGGCCGCCTCGACGTCCTCCTCGCGGGAGGGGCGTACCAGGCGGAGTTCGCGAACCGCCTGCCGGTGCTGGTCGACCACCGCCGTCGGCGCTTCCTCGGCAGCCGTGCGATCGGCGCCGCGTTCCACGACCGGTCCGCCGCGCGGCAGGCGATCGACGGCGGCCTCGTCGACATCGCCGGGCTGCGCTACAACGCCGACCACGCCGGCGCGCGACTCGACCTCTTCCCGCGCCTCGGCGACCGGCCGCACCCGCTCCTCTTCGGGCTGCAGAGCGCGTCGTCCTGGGTGTCGCCCGCGCGGATGACCGAGCTGGGACTGCCCGCGCCGGGCTACTGGCAGCCGACCGTCACGGACCACTACCGATTCTCGCTCACGGCGCCGCAGATGGACGGGCTCGTCGTCACGCTGCAGACGCCGCGCGACGTGTCGGCGCTCGTGGCCGACCTCGAGAAGGGGCCGCTCGACGAGCAGGAGGAGAAGTACCTCCTCGACGTCGCCGGTCTCGCGCGAGCCACCGGGAACCGGGTGGCGGCGCAGGGGTAGCGGCGACGAGGCCGACCCGACCTCGCGGCGCCGCACGCCCGGTCAGCGGCCGGCGACGCGCTTCAGGAACGTCGCGACCTCGGGGGCGCGCAGCACGAAGCGCGCGGCGCCGTTCTCGCGCGCCACGCGCGGCATCCCGTCCACCGCGCTGGTCGTCGCGTCCTGCGCGGCGGTCAGCCCGCCCGCACGGCGAAGCTCGAGGAGCCCCTCGGCGCCGTCGGATCCCATGCCCGTGAGCACGAGGCCCGCCGCTCGCGCGCCGTACGCCCGCGCCATGCTGCGGAGCAGCACGGTGCCCGAGGGGCGATGGCCCGCCACGCGCTCCGTGACCGAGTCGAGCCGCAGGAACCCGCCCATGCGCACCTCGAGGTGGCGCTCGGAGGGAGCGAGGTACGCCGTCGAAGGCTCCGCCCGCTCACCGTCGCGCGCGACGCGCACGCGGACCTTGGCGGCCCGCGCGAGCCACTCGGTCAGGTGCGCGTCGAAGCCCGGGGAGAGGTGCTGGACGAGGAGGATCGGGCAGGGGTAGTCCGCGGGCAGCTCCTTCAGCATCGCCTCGATGACGGGCGGGCCTCCCGTCGAGATCGCGATGCCGACGGCGAGGACCTGCCCGGGGGTGACCCGGAGGTCGGCGAGGCTCTCCGACGGGACGGACGGGACGACCGGCGCGGCGGGCGACGGCGCCGTCTTCGCCGCCACGCCGGCGTTCGTGCTCCGCGAGACCCGCCGCCGGACCTGCACGCCGGCGAGGATCGTGAACCGCTCCAGCAGCGCCGCCATCTCGGCCGGCCCGGACGGCTTTGCGATGACGTCGAGCGCGCCGGCCCCGATGGCCCGGAACGAGATGTCGGCCCACTCGGCCGAGGTCGCCGCCGTGACCATCACGATCGGCACGGGGGCCTCGTCCATCAGGCGCGCGACCGCCTCGACGCCGCCGAGCGTCGGCATGTGCACGTCCATCGAGACGACGTCGGGCCGCACCCGCTTCACCATCTCGATCGCCGCGAGGCCGTCGCGGGCGACGCCCACGACCTCGATGCGCGGCCGCCCGCGGACCGCCTCCTCCACGGCCATCGTGTAGATCTCGCTGTCGTCGACGAGCAGGAGGCGCACGCGCTCGGTCACGGGGTGCTCCGGCGCGAGGCGAGGAGGTCGGACACGATCTTCCTGAGCGCCTCCTCCTCGAACTCGCGCTTGACGACGTAGGCGTCCGCGCCCGCCTCGGCCGCCTGACGCTTCGAGTCGGGTTGGTCGCGTGTCGTGAACACGAGGATGGGCACGTGCGCGAGCGACGGATCGGCCCGGACCCGCCGGATCAGCTCGATCCCGTCGATGCCCGGCATCTCGAGGTCGGTCACGAGGAGCGCGGGAGCGGACCGTCGCATGCGCTCGAGCGCCTCGCCCCCGTCCACGGTCTCGACGACCGCGAGCCCGTGCCGGCGCAGCGCCTCGGCGACGAGGCTGCGCGTCAGCTCGCTGTCCTCGGCCACGACGGCGGTCGGGGCCGCGGCCGCGGCCGCGACGGGGGAGCCCGCGGGCGCGCGCTCCTCCCGCGACCACGCGAAGAGCTGCACGACGTTCAAGACCGGAGCGAGCCGGCCGTCCTCGAGCATCGCGGTCCCCGTGACGCCGCGCAGCCCGCGCAGGAACGGATCGAGCGTCTCCTGGACGAGGGACTGCTCGCCCACGAACCGGTCCACGCGCAGGGCCGCGGTCCGCCCTCCCTCCGCCACGAGGACGAGCCGGACCGGCGCCGCCGGGTCCGACCCGGCGGACGGCGCGAGTCCCATGAGCGCGACGAGGTCGACGACCACCGCGCGCTGCCCGTCGGGGAGGCGGATCGAGGACGCGTGGCCCGTCGGCTCGATCGCGGAGGGCTCGACGACCATGGCGCGCTCGACGTACGCCGCGGGCACGGCGAGAACGGAGGACCCCGCCTCGACGACCAAGGCGTCGACCAGCGCGCTCGACACGGGCACGCGGAGGAGGAAGTCCGTCCCGCGCCCGATCTCGCTCACGACGCGGACGCCGCCTCCGAGCTCCTCGACGACCCGCTTGACGACGTCGAGGCCCACGCCGCGGCCCGACACGTCGGTCACCTCGCCCTTCGTCGAGAAGGACGGGCGGAAGAGCTGGTCATACAGCTCGTCCTTCGTCATGCGAGCGACGTCGCCCTCGGACAAGAGGCCCGCCCGGACGGCGGCGGCCCCCACGGCGCGGGGGTCGACGCCGCGCCCGTCGTCCGACGCGCGGATCTCGACGAACCGGCCCGCCTGCTGCGCGGAGAGGGTGATCGTCCCCGTGCGGGGCTTGCCGAGCGACTCCCGCATGGCCGGCGGCTCGATCCCGTGGTCCACCGCGTTGCGCACCAGGTGCAGCAGGGGGTCGGCGAGCGCGTCGAGGATCCGCTGGTCGGCGCCGACCTCCCCGCCGTGCGTCTCGAGGCGCGCCTCCTTGCCCAGCTCGCGCGCGATGTCGCGCACGGTCCGCGCGAAGCGCCCGAACAGCCCCGCGACCGCGGAGAGCCGGAGCGTGGACACCGCATCGCGCAGCCGCTGCTGGCGCAGCGAGGCGGTGAAGCACGCTTCCCCGAGCGCGTGGAGCTCCTCGCCGAGCGCCTCGGTCAGGTCGCGCACGGGGGCGAGCGCGACGGACGGCTCGGCGACGGGGGCCCCGCTGCGCCGCAGGGTCGCCACCGCCTCCCGCGCCCGGGCCTGCAGGTCGGTGGCGGTCTTCGTCGCGCGCTCGATGCGGGCCTGGAGGAGGCCGAGCACGCCCGCGGTCCGCGTCAGGTCGTCGACGACGTCGCCGGACACGCGGACGACGCCGGAGCCCTCTTTCGCGCCCGCGGGGGCCGGCGCGCTCGCCGGTGCGGGCTCCGTCAGCGGCGGCGTGACGGCCGGCGCGGTCGTTCCGGCCGCCGCCGTCGGCGCGGGCACGGAGGGCGAGGTCGTCGCGCCCCGTCCCGCCAGCACGCTCGCGACGCGGGACTCGAAGGCGACCGAGCGCGACTCGTCGTCGGCCGAGATCACGGCCTCCGGCTCGGCCACGTACGCGCCGAGGAGGTCGAGGCCCGCGTAGGCGACCTCGAGCAGACCCGCGTCCTTCATCGCCCCCGTCCGGCGGGCGTGGAGCAGGAGGTCCTCCGTGCGGTGGGCGACGCGGTTCACCGCGAGCAGCCCCAGCATCCGGGACTCGCCCTTCAACGTGTGGATCTCGCGCATCACCTCGTCGAAGAGGCCCGGGGCGCCGGCGCCCTGCTCGATGTCGAGGAGGCCCTGGTTCAGGCGGCGCAGCCGCTCCTCGGCCAGTGAGCGGAACCGGGCCAGGAGGTCGGTCGCGCTCACGCGGACCCCCGCGACGCCGCGAGCGCGGCGACCCACGTCGTGTCCATCACGATCCGGAAGCCTCCGTCGTGGTGGAGGAGACCGGCCCACCCCCAGCGCAGCGCCGTCGTCGCGAGCACCCGCGGCAGGGGCTCGATCTCCGTCCGGGGCACGCACACCACGTCGACGTCGGGACCGAGCTCCAGGTACGTGTCCCCGTGGAGGCACGCGACCTCGGCGAAGCGCGAGGACGGCGCGTCGTGGGCGAGCCCGAGCAGCCGCGGCAGGCTCGCGCGACGGTGCACCGGCGGGAGGTCGACCGCGCCGACGAGGCGTCGCACGTCCTCCATGGGCACGGCGAAGCCGAGGTTGCCCACGCCCCCGACGAGGAACGACCGGTCGCGGCTCTCGGCGTCAGACACGCGCGGCCTCGAGCACGCGGACGAGGTCGAGCCACGCGCCCGCGCCGTGCGGCGTCTCGCACTCGCCCCGCAGCACCTCGCCGACCTGGGGTCCGAACACGCCCGAGCCGGCGCGCACGGCGGAGTCCACGACCACGACGACGCCCAGCGCGGTCGTCACGGGGACGCCGACCGTCGCGTCGCCTCCGCGCAGCACCAGGGTGCGCGGTCGCTCACCCTCCGCCGCGTCCGTGCGGCCGAGGAACCGGGCGAGGTCGAGGACGGCGAGGGCGCGGTGGTCGTGGTTCACGAGGCCGAGGACGTGGACGGGAACCCGGGGCAGCGGCGCGGGCGACTCCGTCGCGATCACGGCGACGACCGCCTCCGCGGGGACGAGGAACAGGTCGCGGCCGAGGCGGAACGCGAAGAGCGTGTGCGTCTCCTCGCGGGGGCCCGAGCCGGAAGGCGTGGCGGTCGTGCTCATGGCGGGGTCCTCACGGCGACCGTCCCGCGGCGCGCGTCGCGATCTCGGTGCGACGCAGCCGGCCCTCGCGGAGCGCGGCGGCCGGGTCCCGGTGGACGCTGTCGAGCAGGATCGCCGCCGGACCGTGGTCGGGCACCGGGATCGGCTCCTCCTCGAGGCGCAGGAGCGCGTGCTCGAGCGCGACCTCTTCCTGCAGGCGCCGGCCGCGCCGGCGGAAGTGCAGCGCGAGCTGGAACGAGGCGGCCCAGTCGTCGGGCTCCTCCTCCAGCGCCTCGGCGAAGGCGTCGGCCGCCGCTTCCGCGCGGCCTCCGCGGAGCAGCGCGAGCCCGCGGACGTAGTCGAGCCCGCGTGGCCGCGGGAGCAGGTGCTTCGCGGACTCGAGGATCGCGAGGGCGCGGTCGACGTCGTGGCGCGAGACGGCGATGGCCGCCAGCGCGACGCGGGCCTCCCCGTCGTCCTTTCGCGCCGCGGCGCGCTGCTCGAGCGCCGCCTCGGCGCTCACGACGAAGCCGCGGCGCAACAGGTCCTCGAC
>DATLLK010000520.1:0-2142 GCA_035537895.1 Planctomycetota bacterium | reverse complement strand
CCCCGCGGGGCGGCCGCGGGGCCGGGACCGCGCGGCGGATCTTCGACGGCCTCGTCGCGCGCTTCACGAGTCGCTCGGGCCGGCGCCGCGTCGGCGAGGCCGAGGCGCTGACCTCGGCCCTGACGGCGTTCGCCGCGTCGTGGCGCCGCGCCGTGATGCCGCTCCTCGCGGCCCGCGTCCGCCTCCTGCTGCACGTCGGAGCGCTCGGCATGGCGCTCGGGACGGTGCTCGGGATGTACGTGCGCGGGCTCGGGTTCCGCTACGAGGCGACCTGGGAGAGCACGTTCCTGTCCGCGGACGGCCTCCAGCGGTTCCTCGGGATCGTGCTGGGCCCCGCGGCGGCGGCGCTCGGCACGGACGTGCCCTCCGTGGCCGGGCTGCAGTCCCCGTCGAGCGGCCCCGCGGCGCCGTGGATCCACCTCTACGCGGTCACGGCCCTGATCTTCGTGATCGCGCCCCGCCTGCTCTTCGCCCTCGGCGAGGCCCGCCGCGTGCGGCGCCTCGCGGCCGACCTGCCCGTGGACGTGGGCGCCGCCTACACGGTGAAGGCCGGCGCGGTGACGGGACTCGAGGGTGTCGGCGCCGTCGTGATCCCCTGGTCGTACGCGCTCCAGCCTCGCGCGCGGGACGCGCTCGTCGCGCTGCTCCACGACGTGCTCGGGGCGCGGGCCGACGTCCGCATGGCGGGGCCGGCGCCCTACGGCGTCGACGCCGAGGAGGTCGCGCTCCCGCCGGCCGCGGACGGCCGCCGCCTCGTCCTCCTCGTGACCTCGCTCGCCCAGACGCCCGAGCCCGAGGTGCACGGACGCTTCCTCGGGGAGGCGAAGGAGCGCGCCGCGCCGGGCGACCGCTGGGTGCTGCTCGTCGACGCGGGGCCCTTCCGCGAGCGCCTCGGCGCGGGGTCCCGTCTCGAGGAGCGGTGCCGCGCGTGGGACCTCGTCGCGCGCGAGGCGGGCGCCCCGCTCGTGCACGCGGACCTCGGGCAGCCCGCGGGAGAGACGCTCGTCGAGCGCCTGCTCTCGGCCGCCGGGCCGCTCGTCGCCTCGCGGCGCACGGAGGCGCGTCCGTGAGCGTGGCGACCGCGGAGACGACGATCGTCCTCTCGCTCGTGGCCCACACGAACGTGGGCAAGACGACGCTCGCGCGGACCCTCCTGCGCCGCGACGTCGGCGAGGTGCGCGACATGGCCCACGTGACCGAGGTCGCCGAGGCCTACGACCTCGTGGAGGCGGGGACGGCCCGGCTCGTCCTCGAGGACACGCCGGGCTTCGGCGACACGCCGCGGCTGATGAAGCGGCTGCGCGCCCAGGGCAACCCGATCGGCTGGTTCCTCCACACCGTATGGGACCGTCGTCGCGACCGGCCCCTCTGGTGCGCGCAGGAGGCCGTCCGCAGCGCGAAGGAGCGTGCCGACGCCGTGCTCTACCTGGTGAACGCGGCCGAGGCGCCGGAGGACGCGGGCTACCTCGGGCCCGAGATGGAGTTGCTCGCCTGGATCGGGAAGCCCACGCTCCTGCTGCTCAACCAGACGGGCGTCGCGTCCGGCGACGACCTGACGGCGGCGTGGCGCGCGTTCGCCTCGGGGCACCCGATCGTGCGCGAGGTCCTGCCGCTCGACGCCTTCACGCGCTGCTGGGTCGAGGAGCGGGGGCTCCTCGGCCGCGTGGCCGCGGTGCTGCCCCCCGAGAAGCGCCCGGCCATGGACGCGGTGCTCGCCGCGTTCGAGGCGCGCCTGCTCGCGGCCCACGGCCGGTGCGTCGAGGGGATGGCCGATCACCTCGCGCGCGCCGCGGCCGACCGCGTGCCCCTGCCCTTGAAGGCGGGCCAGGGGGAGAAGCGCAAGGCGATGCAGGCGCTCGCCGAGCGGCTCGAGCGGTCCACGAAGGACCTGATGCGGACCCTGATCGCGGAGCACGGCCTCGACGGCTCGAGCGCGGCCCGCATCGAGGAGTCGCTGGGCGACTTCGTCGTCCGCGGCGCGAAGGAGGCGGACCCCAAACGCGGCGGTCTGCTCGGCGCCATCGTCGGGGGCGCCGTGTCGGGGCTCGCCGCGGACCTCGCGACGGGCGGGCTCACCTTCGGCGGCGGCGCGGTGCTCGGGGCGCTCCTCGGCGCGCTCACCGGCGCGGGCCTCGCGAAGGC
>DATLLK010000519.1:0-5788 GCA_035537895.1 Planctomycetota bacterium | reverse complement strand
CGGCCATCCCGACCTCGAGCACCTCCTCGCCCTCGAGGGCGAGGAGGTGCTCGAGGTCGGGATGGCCGGCCGGAACGGCGGGGACGGGGCCGAGCGCCTCGAGCCGTCCGCGCAGCATGGCCTTCGGGTCGCGGTTCGCCTCCGCGGCGTACCAGCGCCCTCCTTCGCGGACGACGTGCCCCGCTGCGGCGAGGTCCCCGAGCCACGCACGCCACGGCTCGGCCTCGGCGTCCTCGATGAATCCGATCCAGCCGAGGGCCTCGTGGACCTCCTCGGCGTTCCTCGGATCGGGCCAGGCCTCCGTTTTCACGCGGGCGACCGCCGCGGGGTCGAGCGCGCCGAGCGTGTCGACCTCCCGCGGCGCGAGGACCCGGCGCGAGAGGACGGCCTGGGTGCGGCGCTCTTCGAGCGGCGCGTCGTCCAGGAATCCGTAGGGCTTGACGGAGAGGACACCGCGCGCGAAGGCGGAGGGCTCGGGCACGTCGCGGGCGACGCGGGCGATCGTCCCGTCGTCGAGGCCCCGGACCACCTGGAGGAACCCGTCGACGTCCATCGCCTCGTGCAGGCAGTCCTCGATGGTCTGGCGGACGAGAGGGTGGTCCCAGGGGACCTCGACGGGACCCCCGGGAAGCGTCTCGGGGCATGCGAGGACCTGGGGGAACGCCTGGACGAGAAGGTCCTCCGCCCGCATGCGCTGGAGGGGCGTCGCGACGCGGCGCCCGTTCCGATAGCGCGGCAGCAGCAGGGACCGCGTCACGTTCCAGCGCCAGCGCGCCCCGAACATCGGCGCGGCGAGGAGGGCCTGGACGAGGACGTCCCGCGCCGTCTCGGGCTTCAGGTAGTCGAAGACGTCCTCGAGGGGGAACGAGTGCTGCGGGCCGAGGGAGAGGACGATCGCGTCCTCGTCCGCCGCGGCCTGGAGCTCGGAGCCGAATCCGACGCAGAATCGCTTGCGGAGCGCGAGGCCCAACGCGCGGTTCACCCGGCTCCCGAAGGGCGCGTGGACGACGAGCTGCATCCCGCCGCTCTCGTCGAAGAAGCGCTCGGCGACCATCCGCTGCTGCGTCGGCACGGTCCCGAGCGCCGCGCGGCCCGCGGCGACGTGCTCGGCGATCTGGCGTGCCGCGGCCGGCGGCGCCCCGGTCTCCCGCTCGACCCACGCCGTGTCGTGCGCGTTCTCCCGCAGGTCGGCGACCGCCGCGGAGAGCTCGCGTGTGCGTCCCGGACCCTCGCCGAGCCAGAAGGGGACCGTGGACGGGGCGCCCCGGGCGTCCGCGACGCGAACCACGCCGGGCTCGATTCGCTGGACGCGCCAGGACGCATTGCCCAGCTGGAAGACGTCCCCCTGGCTGCACTCGATCGCGAAGTCCTCGTTCAGCGTTCCCACGACGGCGCCGTCGGGCTCGAGGAGCACGCGGTAATCCCCCGTGTCCGGGATCGCGCCGCCTCCCGTGACCGCGGGGATCCGCGCCCGGCGGGTCGCCCGGACCGTCCTCCCCACGGCGAGCCGATGGAGGAGCGCCCCGCGCCCCTCGGCGTGGAGCGCGAGGCACGCGTCGAAGTCCTCCCGCCCTAGGTCGCGGTAGGGCCAGGCGCGGCGGACGCGCGCGAACAACTCGTCTTCCGACCAGGGCTCCGCGACGCAGGCGGCCACCATCTGCTGGGCCAGGATGTCGAGGGGCGCGCGGGACTGGGCCGTGCGATCCAGCGTCCCGTCACGGACCGCGCGCAGGAGCGCGGCCGACGCGACGAGCTCGGCCGGCGTCAACGGGAATAGGCGGCCCTTCGGCGTGCGGGAGAGCGCGTGGCCCGAGCGGCCCACCCGCTGCAGGAACACCGCGATCGAGGGGGTCATCCCGATCTGGACGACGAGGTCGACCTCTCCGACGTCGATTCCGAGCTCGAGGGACGCCGTCGCGACCAGGGCCTTCAGCTCCCCGCGCTTCAACCGCTGCTCCGCGTCGAGGCGCCGCTCGCGAGAGAGGCTTCCGTGGTGGCTCGCGACGAGGGCGGGTCCGACGACCTCCCCGAGCCGCGCCCCGAGTCGCTCGGCGAGCCGGCGCGTGTTCACGAAGACGAGCGTGGTCCGATGCGCACCGATCAGGTCGGCGACCCGCTCGTGGATCTCCTCCCAGATCTCGTGGGAGCACACGGTCTCGAGAGGGGACCTCGGCACCTCGATCGCGACGTCGAGGTCGCGGAGGTGGCCCGCGTCGACGAGACGGCACTCCCGGCCCACGCCGACGAGGAACTCGCCCACGGCGGACAGCGGCTTCTGCGTCGCCGACAGTCCGATGCGCTGGATCGGGCCCGCGATCCACTCGAGGCGCTCGAGGGAGAGGGCGAGGTGCGCCCCGCGCTTGTCGCCGAGGATCGCGTGGATCTCGTCGACGATCACCGTCCGGACGGTCGAGAGCATCCTCCGACCGCTTTCCGAGGTCAGGAGGATGTAGAGGGACTCCGGCGTCGTCACGAGCACGTGGGGGGGCCGCCGGACCATCGCCGCGCGGTCCTTCGCGGGCGTGTCGCCGGTCCGGACCAGGGCCCGCACCTCGGGAAGGGAGGGGTCCAGCTGCCGGAGTTCGGCCAGCGGAAGCGAGAGGTTCTTCTGGACGTCGTTCCCCAGCGCCTTCAGCGGGGACACGTACAGGACCTGCGTCGTGTCCGGGAGTGCGTCTCCCTGGCGAAGCAGGGAGTCGATCGCGAACAGGAAGGCGGCGAGGGTCTTGCCCGATCCGGGCGGAGCCGCGATCAGGACGTGCTGGCCGGTCCGGATCTCCGGCCACCCCTGCGCCTGGGGCGGCGTCGGCGCCGCGAAGCGCTCGACGAACCACCGCGCGACCGTGGGATGCAGGAACTCGAGGGACATCGGAGGAGGCGAGAGGGTAGCACCGGCGGGAGCGGGGCTGGTACGCGGCAGCCTAGGGTCCGTAGCGTTGCCCGTTCCGGCGCTCGGGGGGCCAACGGCCCGAACGACCGAAGCAGAGAACGTGCCGCAACGGCTCCGGCACCTCGTCGCGACAGCGCGTCTTCAGGCTCCAGATACCGAGGCGGCGAGTGCGAGTCTCGCGTCGTGGCAGGAACAGAAGGTCGACGGCGATGCCCGCCTCCGCGGCGGCCATCGTTCGGACGGCCACGCCCGTCGCGACCTCGAACCTGCGATCGATGACCTCATGCGGATGGGGGCAACCCCACACGGGCTCGCTCGTCTGCCTCTGCCACCACCATCCATCGATGGGAACCTGGACCTCTCCGGCCGGCGGAACCGCGCCCCGCGCCCGAAGCAACACCTCCTCGGAAGTCCCCTCCCGGACCTCAGGCCAGACCCTGGGCGCGAGCGTGATTCGCAGATGTCCCGCGGTCGGATCTCCGTAGAGACCGATCTCGACGAGCACGGCGTTCCCCCAGCAGCGGCGGCTCTTGACCCACGTCTTTCCGCGAGGCGTCGTCAGGAAGGCGACGGCGACGAGGGGTTCCGCCGCGTGAGCGACTCCTCTCCACGCCGACCCCTGGGCCGCACCTGCGCCGCGGAGGGGCCCCCCCTTGAGGGTGACCGGGACGGCAGCAAGGCGCTCGACGCGAGGGCCAAGATCGAGAGGGTTCACGGCGCGATGCCCTCGCCGCCCCTGGGCGGGGCCATGCCGTCAACCGTGAGGCGGACCATACATCCTCGTCGCGGCGATGCGCCCATGCAAGGCGGAGACGAACACCGACCACGCCGTCCGGGCTTCTTGCCTGCACGGTGGGCCCGCCGCGGCCCCTCGTGCGAGGTTGCAGGGGTGGTCGTAGGGTGAGGGACATGGACCCCGAACCCAACGGCCTGCTGCCCGTCGGAACGCGCCTCGTCGCGCGGGTCGGAGTCGTCGAGAACGGGGTCCTGCACCACCCGCCCGGCGCCGTGGGCATCGTGACGACGTCTCCCGTGGATGCGACGCATGCGTACCGCGTGCGATTCCCCGGAGGCATCGAGGTCGCGCTGACGCGACGGGAGTTCGCCCTGCTCTCGCGGACCAAGGAGGAGAGCACATCCCCGCTTCCGGATCCCCTGCGCGAGCGCAACCTGCGGGAGCACGTGATCTACCGCTGCATCGTCGGCTCGCGGGCCTACGGCCTCAGCACCGAGGCCTCCGACACGGACCGACGCGGGGTCTACCTTCCTCCGGCCTCGCTCCACTGGTCCCTCGCGGGCGTCCCCGAGCAGCTCGAAGATGCGGAGAGGCAGGAGTGCTACTGGGAGATGCAGAAGTTCCTCGTCCTTGCCCTCAAGTCGAACCCGAACGTCCTCGAGTGCCTGTGGACTCCGCTCGTGGAGCACGCGGACCCCCTGGCGCTCGAACTGAGGGACATGCGCGATGCGTTCAGCTCGAGACTCGTCTACCAGACGTACAACGGGTACGCGCTGTCGCAGTTTCGCAAGATCGAGGCCGACGTCCGCAACCATGGCGAGGTCGGCTGGAAGCACGCGATGCACGTCATCCGCCTGCTCCTCGGCGGCATCACGATGTTGCGCACCGGGGTCCTCGAGGTCCAGGTGGGCGAAGCGCGCGAGCGCTTGCTGGCGATCCGCGAGGCCCGTGTCCCGTGGGCGGACGTCAATGCGTGGCGCAAGGACCTGCATCGCGAGTTCGACGAGGCGTTCGCCGCCACACGCATCCCGGATCGCCCCGACTACGCCCGCGTCGAAGCGTTCCTGATCCGCGCCCGGCGCTCCCGCGTCGACGTGCCCGCGCCGGAGCCGGCACCGTGACCTGGGACCCGCGCCTGATGAACGCGATCGGCGCCCATCCGTATCCGCTGATGTTCGTGGCCGTGAGCGGCGCGCACCTCTATGGGTTCCCCTCGCGGGACAGCGACTACGACCTGCGCGGCGTCCACGTCCTGCCCGCGGACGAGGTCGTCGGGCTTCGCACGGGACGAGAGACGATCGAAGACTCGCGGGACGACCGTGGCCTGGAACTCGACCTCGTCACCCACGACGCGGCGAAGTTCTTCCGGCTCCTGCTCAAGCGCAACGGGTACGTGCTGGAGCAGCTGCTCTCCCCCCTGGTCCTGCGCACCACGCCGGAGCACGCGGAACTCGTCGCCCTCTCCCCTGGTTGCGTCACGAGGCACCACCGACACCACTACGCGGGATTCGCGCACACGCAATGGGGGCTGCTCGAGAAGGAGAACCCGCCGCGCGTGAAGCCCCTCCTCTACGTGTATCGGGTGCTGCTGACCGGGATCCATCTGATGCGGACCGGGCGCGTCGAGGCGAACCTGCTGACGCTGAACGACGAGTATCGCCTCCCCTGGATCCCCGATCTCGTCGCGCGAAAGGCCGAGGGCGGCGAACAGGGGACGCTGTCGGGCGAGGATCTCGCCTTCCACCGCGCAGAGTTCGAGCGCCTGCTCGCACGCCTCGACGCCGAGCACGAGCGGAGCACGCTCCCCGAGGCGCCGATCTCGGGTGACGCGCTTCACGATCTCCTCGTGCGCGTGCGCCTCCACGGTGTCGGGGCAGGGTCGCGGCAGGGGCCGAGGTGATCGAGGAGGCGGGGGTACCGTCAGGTCGCCTATGAGTCGCACTCGCCCCTCGCGGTGGACTTCGCGCGATCCCGCCGCGTGGCGCGCTTACGCGCGGCCGGCGGCCGGATGCCCAGGCGACGCGAGCGCTCGGCACGCCGGGGGCCGTACAGGCGCGCGTAGACCTGCGTGAACTCGGCGCCGACGAGGACGATCAGCGTGAAGTAGTAGAGCCACGCGAGCAGCACGGCGAGGGGTCCCATCGCGCCGAAGGCCGCCCCGG
>DATLLK010000518.1:0-2432 GCA_035537895.1 Planctomycetota bacterium | reverse complement strand
GTCCCGCCAGGGGAGCGCGCATGGGGGCAGGGATGGAACCTCCGCGTGCCTCCCACGTCCAGAGCGGGCCGCAGGCGTTCCGCGCCCGGGGACCCGCGGTAGCCTTGAGGACACGATGCGTCGCCACGTGACGACGGCCTTCCTCCTGCTCCTCCTCGGCCTCCCGGTCGCCGTCCGGGCGGGCCCGGTGGAGGACGCACGACAGCTCCTGCGCGAAAACAGCGCTCCCCTGGCGGGACAGGTGCTCGCGGCCCGCACGCGCGCGGTCCCGACGGACGGCGCGGCGCACGCGGCGTTGGGCGACGTCGAGCGCATCCGCTGCCGCCTGCCGCTCGCGCGCGCCGCGTACGCCCGTGCCCTCGAGATCGACGCGGCGGACCCGGTGGCACGCGCCGGCCTCGCCGAGACGTGGTTGCTCGAGGGGCGACCCCTCGACGCGCTGTCCGCCGCGGACCGGGGGATCGAGTGCCTGCGGGCCGCGGGCCGGGCGGACGGCCGCGTGTGGCGCGTGAAGGCGCTCGCGCTCGTCGAGTTGCGCCGCTACGACCTGGCGCTCGCGGCCGCGCGTCGCGGGGCGGCCCTCTCGCCCTACGACGCGCGGTGCGCGGAGGCGCTGGCCGCCGCGGAGTTCCGGTCGGGCCGCATGCACGCGTCCACCGAGGCCTACCTGCGCGCGGTCCGGCTCGACCCGCGCACGGAGGAGGGGAACCTGCGCCTCGGGAACGGGTTCGGGCCCGAGCAGGACGGGAAGCCCTGGCGCGAGGAGGCGCACGCATCGGGGTTCGCGGAGGCGATGGCGGCCTGGGACCGCGGGGACTTGGAGGAGGCGGAGCGCTGCTTCCTCGACCTCGCGACGGTGGCGCCCGAGGCCTACAAGTACCGGCTCGGGGTGGGCCTCTGCCGCCTCTCGCTGCGCCGCCGCCAGGAGGCGGCGCTCGGCGGCGACGCGACGGCGCTCTACCTCCTGCTCCCCGCCCCCGAGGTCGAGGGTCTCTCCGAGGTCGTCCCCGGCTACGACGCGCTCGGCGAGGTCGAGCGCCACGTCGTGCGCGTCGCGACGGCGCCCGCGCGCCCCGTGTGGGCGGCGATCCGCGCGGCGGGAGCGACGCACGAGGTGATCCCCCTCGAGGCCGACCTGACCGACGCGGAGCGTCGCCAGGACCTCGCGGGCCGCAAGACCTTCGACGGCCGGTGGTACGAGCACCTTCGCGGGGTCGCGGGCGCGCAAGGTGCGACCGGCGAGGAGAAGCTCCGGGAAGCCGCGGAGTTCGCCTTCAACACGTTCGCCCACGAGTTCGGCCACCAGGTCCACCGGCACGGACTGACCGTCGCGCAGCAGGCCGACGTCGAGCGGCTCTACCTTCGGGCCGTGCGCTCCGGGTGCTGCCTCGACTACTACGCCGCGAGCAACGTGGACGAGTACTTCGCGCAGGGCTACGAGGCGTTCATCTCGCCGATGAAGCGCGGCTGCCTCACGGAGACCGCGCGCCACACGCGCGACGAGCTCCTGCGCCGGGACCCGGACCTCCACACGTTCCTGTGGTCGATCCTCGACACGGGGCACGAGCGGCCCGAGATCGTCGCCGCCCTGCGCGCGTCCGCCGAGACGGGCATTCCTCCGGCGCTGCCCGAGCCTGCGGGCCGCTGAACCACCTTTCGCGCTCCGCGCGAAAGGTGGTACAGCGGCCCTGAGCGAGCGCCGTTGCGGCGCGAGTCGAAGGGTCTCCTGCGCCGCCCGCCGAGCGAGTCACTTTCGCGTTCCTCGCGAAAGTGACCCTGAGCAAGCGCCGTCGCGGCGCGAGTCATTTTCGCGTTCCTCGCGAAAATGACCCTGAGCGAGCGCCGTCGCGGCGCGAGTCGAAGGGTCTCTTGCTCCGCGCGCCGAGCGAGTCTGCGAGTCGAGGCGCTCCGCTCTTACTTCCTCACCTTCACCTCTGTCTCGCTCACTCCATGCCCGTCTCGGTGCACGAACCGGATCTTCGTCGCCCTCGATCCGCGTTCGAGCGGAATCAGCTCCGGCGCCCGCACCCGACCCGCCGACAGCGCGCCGGTCTCCACGGGGACCTCCACGACCCCTGGACCCCCTCCGACCGCCTCGTACTCCAGCACGAGCCGATCCGCCGACGAGTCCAGTTGAATCGACCGATTCGACGTGTCGTTCCGAAGCGTCACCAGGACGCCCTCGGGAGTCGACTGAGCGAGGATCTCCGGGAACTGGTACTCGGTGTCCGTCACGGACATCGGGAGCTCGCCTCGGGCGGCTTTCGCGTCCAGCGCGCTCCGAGTCTTCCCCATCTCGGACTTCCTCACGTAGGCCGCCCTGACCAGCAAGCCGACGCCAGCCGCGACCAGTGCACCGCAGCAGAGGATGAGGACGGTCGTGCGTGCTCGCATGGCCTCCACTCCACCGGCTTCAGCGCAGCGACAGCGAC
>DATLLK010000517.1:0-3158 GCA_035537895.1 Planctomycetota bacterium | reverse complement strand
TCGGGCGAGGACCTCCGACCGGAAGCGCTCGGGGTCGAGGTCGCCCTCCTCCACGAGGACCGCCCGGCCCGCGGCCACCAGGGGCTCCGCGTTGCGCCACTGCTGGCGGTCGGCGTGGTGCGGGTAGGGGACGACGACCAGCGGCCGACGGAGCGCCGCCGCCTCCGCCAGCGTGGAGGCTCCGCCGCGGCAGAGGACGAGGTCCGCCGTCCGGAACGCGTCGCCGATCTCGGCGACGAACGGACGCGTGCAGTGGACGAGGCCCAGCGCGTCAAACGTCGCCCGGGACCGCTCCGCCTCCTCCTCCGTGCCCGTGGCGTGGATCACCTGGACCCGCTCGGCGAGCGTGGGGTCGGCGTGCACGGCGGCCTCGAGCCCCGCCCGCACGCGCTCGTACAGCCCGCGCGCGCCGAGGCTGCCGCCCACGACGAGGAGCGTCGTGCGTCCCTCGACGAGACCGAAGCGGGCGGGATCCCGACGGCCGGCCGCCACGTCGCGCCGAACGAGCGGCCCCACGACCCGGGCCCGCTCCGGCGCGGGGAGCGCGCCGAGGGCCTCGGCGCGCGCGAGCCAGGTCCAGGTCGCCCGTCGCTGGAGGCGCCGCACGACGGAGCCGGGCACCGCGTCCACCGCGACGAGGTGGAGCGGGACGCCCTTCGTCAGGGCGGCGATCGCCGTCGGGGCGCACGGCCACCCCCCCAGCGCCAGCACGGCGACCGGCCGCGTGCGGTGGAGGAGGCGCCGCGCGACGAGCACCGCCCGCGCCATCCGGAACGGGAAGGCGACCTTCTCCCAGAGCGTCTTCGGCAGGCGCGGCGCGGGAACGTGGTCGGGGCGGGGCTCGCCGGCGGGAAACCAGGCCTCCTCCCGCGCCTCGCCGGGCGTGACGAAGGTCGCCTCGTGCCCGAGGTCGCGCAGGGCGTCCCGCACCGCGAACCCGGGTGCCAAGTGGCCCACCGTCCCGCCGCCCGCGAGCAGCACACGGGCCACGTCTACCTCCAGGGGTCCCCGGCCTCCTCGGCCGCCACGACGCGGGACACGTTGACGAGGAGGCCGACGGCCGTGAACGCCGTCACGAGACTGCTCCCCCCGAGGCTGATGAAGGGCAGGGAGACCCCCTTGTTCGGGGCGCTGCCCGTCGCGACGGCCATGTTGATCACCGCCTGGAACGCGACCGCGAACGTGCAGCCGGCCGCGACGTAGGCCGGGAAGGGCCCGACGGCGTCCCTCGCGCGCTCGGCGATCCTCCGCCCGTAGACGACGAAGGCCATGAAGGCGAGGACGACCGCCGCGCAGCCGACGAACCCCATCTCCTCGCCGATCAGGGTGAAGATGAAGTCGTTCTGCATCTCGGCGACGCGGCCGAGCTTCTGCGTCCCCGCGCCGAGCCCGCGCCCGAGCGCCCCGCCCGAGCCGAGCGCGATCACGCCGTTCATCTGCTGCTCGTCGGCCGCGACGCCCTTGCTGAAGAACTCCAGGCGCTCCGAGACGTGCCGGAACTTGTGCGAGGCGACCAGCACGATCAGCGGGATCGCGAGGAGGGCGACGGGCAGGAGCCGCCCCGGGCGCACGCCCGCGAGGCCGAGCATCACGATGCCGAGCGCGCCGACGAACAGCGACGTGCCGAGGTCGGGCTGCGCGAGGACGAGCGCGACGGTGACGCCGACGGGCGCGAGCAGCGGCACCCACGGCGCCCGACGCCCGAGCGGGTCCTCCTCGCGGCGCGAGAGGCGGTCGGCCAGGTAGAGGACGACGGCGAGCTTCACGAACTCGCTCGCCTGGAGCATGACGGGGCCCAGCTCGAGCCACCGGCGGCTGCGGTTGCGCAGCACGCCGATCCCGGGCACGAGGGTCAGGACGAGGAGCAGGATCAGGCCGCCGAGCAGCCAGTGGCTGTGCCGCCGCAGGAACTCGAGCGGCACGCGGGACACGACGAGCCCCACGACGCCGGCGACGAACGCCCACATGACCTGCTTCGCCAGCATCGCGTCCGGGTCGAACCGCGGACGGATCACGGTCAGCTTGATCGCCGTCCACGAGTAGATCATCACGAGGCCGAACGCCGTCAGCCCGATCGCGATCCCGAGCACCGTGTGCCCGAGCGTGCGGGCGTCCGTGTGCGAGAACGTCCCGGGACGCGGGAGAGGCAGGGCGCGGGCGGCCGCGGGCTTCATCAGCGCACCTTCAGGAGGGCGAGGGCCACGAGCGCGCAGACCACGGAGACGATCCAGAACCGGACCGTCACCTTGTTCTCGTGCCAGCCGCCCTGCTGGAAGTGGTGGTGGACGGGGGCGCAGCGGAACCACCGCCGCCCCGTCGCGGCCGGGTCCCCGCGCCGCCGCGCGACGCGCCGGGTCCACTTGAACCAGGTCCGCTGCCAGAGGACCGAGACGGCCTCCGCCACGAAGAGCCCGCCGGCCACGAGCAGGGTCAGCTCGTGGCGCAGCGCGACGGCGAGCACCCCGAGGATCCCGCCGATCGCGAGGCTGCCCGTGTCGCCCATGAAGACGGAGGCGGGGTAGGCGTTGAACCAGAGGAAGCCGAGCGAGCCGCCCGCGAGCGCCGCCGCGATGACGGCCAGCTCGCCGCCCTCGGGCACGTGGAAGAGGAAGAGGTCCCGCGAGAAGTCGACCCGGCCGACGATGTAGGCCGCGACGGCGAGCGTCATGGCGACGGTGGCCGTCGCCCCGATCGCGAGCCCGTCGAACCCGTCCGTGAGGTTGACCGCGTTGCTCGCCCCCACGATCACGAGGATGCCGAAGGGGATCAGGAGGAGGCCCAGGTCGAGACAGAACGACTTGACGAGCGGCACCTGCAGGTCCGCGCGGTGGTGGTCCTTCGGGTCGTGACGCGTCGAGGGGAGACGGACCGTCACGCCCGGGACCGGCGCGAGCACCTCGCCCTCCGGCGTCACGTGGCCGTTCAGCGCGGCGATCTCGCGGGCACGGCCGGCGTCGCCGAGATGGGCGGCGGCGAGCGCGGCGAAGTCCTCGCCGGGCGCGACGACGTGTCGCGTCGCCGGCCGCCCCGCGTAGGGGGACGGGAGGACGCTCGGACCGCGCAGCCACGGCCGGTGGTCGTCGGCGCTCCCCCACGCGTAGAGGAACGAGATCACGGCCACGGCGATCGCCAGCTGGCCGAAGATCTTCCCCGCCTCC
>DATLLK010000516.1:0-6075 GCA_035537895.1 Planctomycetota bacterium | reverse complement strand
CGGCTCGTCGAGACGCCCGACGTCGCCGCGACGCTCGCCCGCGGGAAGGGGCGACGGGTTCACGTCGGCTTCGCGCTCGAGGTCCAGCGGGCGGTCCCGCACGCGCAGGCCAAGTTGCGCCGGAAGGGGTTCGACGCGATCGTCCTGAACGGGCCCCGCAACGTGGGTCGCGGAGGAGGCGACGTCTGGTGGATCGTGCCCGCGGGCGAGCGCGTGCGCCTCCCGTCGGGCGACAAGCGCGCGACGGCCCGCGCGATCTACGAGCGGTCGCTCGCGCTTCTCTCTCGCTGAAGCCCGGACGACCGCGACCCCGCCCTCAGGCAAGGCCCCCCCTCAGGGAAGGCCCCACAGCGTCCAGCCGAGCCAGTGGCGGGGGTGAGACCGACCCGGCTCGGCGCGGATCCGGGCCTGGGCGCGACGGACCGCGTCCGCGGCGCTCGCGCCCTCGCGCAGCGCGGCGTAGAGCGCCGCGGTGAACGTGGCGCCCCCCTCGTCCTCGAACGTCCCCACGAAGCCGACGACGGAGGGCACGCCCGCGACGAGGAACGCGCAGGGAAGCGCGGAGGCGCTCGAATCCGGCACGCACGCGGTGCCGCAGGCGAGGCAGGTCGAGAGGACGACGAGGTCGGCCGAGATCTTCTCCTGCGCGATCTCGCGCGCCGTCCACCGGCCGTCGTCCGCGTCGGTCGTGGCGAGGCCGAAGGAGGAGAGGAGCGGACGCTCCGCGTCGGGCTCGACGCGTCCGGCGAGGTGCAGCGCCCGCCAGCGGCGGGGCCCCGCCAGGTGCTCGAGAAGCGCCGAGCGCGTCGCATCCGGGCCGACGAGCGCGACCGTCCCGACGCCGCGGGCCTCCCGCGCGGCGCCGGGAAGCGCCATGGGCGGGCCGACGAGGGGGCGGTACGCCGGATCGCCGACCGCCAGCACCTCGAACTTCGCGCGGTCGGGGGCGCGTCGCGCGGCCCGAAGCAGCGAGACGCAGGGCAGCACCGCCACGGCGCGGTCGGGGAAGAGGAGCGCCGGCGGCAGGGTGGCGAGCGCGCCGTCGGCCCCGAGGAGCACCGTGACCACGGAGGCGTCGAGCCCGAGCGGATCGACCGCGAGCCGTCGCACCGTGGACTGGGCGAGCGCGACGTCGGGGACCTCGGCCTCGAGGAGCGCCCGCGCGGCGGCGACGCGGTCCTCGGCGTCCATCCGGTCGCCGAGGTCCGCGCGTCGCGCGTCCGAGGACGTGACGACGAGCGCGACCATCCGGTCCTCGTCCCGGCCGTAGAGGACGAGCGCTTCGCCCGGACGGAGCGCCCGCTGCACATCGAGGAGGGTCGGCACGGGCGGCCGGGTCGACGGGGACGACGCGATCGTCCGGAGCGTCATCCGGTGGAGCTTGTCGCGCTCCTCGGCGACCTGGGAGAAGCGGGCCCGCAGCTCGGAGCGGCCCTCCGCGTCGCGTGCCGTGAGGAGGTCGAGCGTCGCCCGCGACAGGCGGCGGCGGGCGTCCACCTCCTCGGACCCGAGCGGAACCCACAGGCCGGCGCCGGTCCAGCCGGCCGGCCGACGGTCCTCCTCCATCCGCACGAGCAGCGGATCCAGCACCGCCGAGGTGTCGGCGGGCTGCCCGGGACCGTCCTGGCCGTGGGCCGGGGCCACCGCCGCGAGGAGTGCGAGGAGGACCGCCGCCCGGCGCATGCCACATCTCCACCCGGGGACCGTTCCCCGTCCGATAGGGTCGGCGGGGAGACCGCGTCGGCATTTCGGGCGCACCCCCCGGAGCCGGCTCGGCCACCAGTCTACAGGAGCAGCATGGCGTCGCCGTACGAGTAGAAGCGATAGCCCTGGCCCAGCGCGTGCTCGTACGCGGAGAGCACCCGGTCGCGCCCGCCGAACGCGCAGACGAGCAGCAGCAGGGTGCTGCGCGGAAGGTGGAAGTTCGTGACGAGCGCCGTCACCGCCCGGAACGTGTACCCCGGACGGACGAACAGATCCGTCGCACCGGGGCCGGCGCGGATCGATCCGTCGGGCGCTGCGGCCGCCTCCAGCGTGCGAACGCTCGTGGTCCCCACGGCGACGACGCGCTGGCCCGCGGCGCGCGTCTCGGCCACGGCCTCTGCCGTGTACGCGGGAACGTCGTAGGGCTCGGCGTCCATCCTGTGCGCGTCGACGTCGTCGACCACGACCGGACGGAAGGTGCCCGGGCCCACGTGGAGCGTCACCTGCGCGATGCGCACCCCGCGGCCGCGCAACCGGTCGAGGAGCGACGGAGTGAAGTGGAGGCCGGCGGTCGGCGCCGCGACCGCGCCGGGCGCGCGCGCGAAGACGGTCTGGTAGGCCGCGCGGTCGGCCTCGTCGACCGGGCGTCGGATGTACGGCGGAAGCGGCGTCGCGCCGATCCGCTCGGCGAGCGCCGTCACGTCGTCGGTGCCCTCGAACACGACCGTGCGCTCGCCGCTCCCCTCGACCGCCTCGACGACGCACGCGACCCCGTCGGGGAACGCGACCCGCACCCCGGGCTGGAACCGCCGCGCCGGGCTCAAGAGGACGCGCCAGCGGAGCGGGCCGACGGGACGCAGCAGGAACACCTCGACCCGTCCTCCCGTGTCGGCTCGCCGCCCGTCGAGGCGCGCGGGGATCACGCGCGTGTCGTTGACGACCAGCAGGTCCCCCGCGTCGAGGAGGTCGGGCAGGTCGGAGAACCGACGGTCCTCGAAGGGGGCGCCGTCGCGGCGCACGACGAGCAGGCGCGAGGCGTCGCGCGGCTCGACCGGCCGCGCTGCGATGCGGTCGGGGGGCAGCTCGTAGTCGAAGTCGCCGAGGCGCATGGTTCTCGGGCGGGACGGGCCCGTGCCGGGGCACGGGCGGGTGTGCGGATCAGGGGAAGGAGACGTCCTGCCCGTCCTTCACGTCCTTCACGAGGACCCCGCGCCGGGAGAGCTCGTCGCGGAGGCGGTCGGACTCGCCCCAGTTCTTCGCCCGCCGCGCGGCGAGCCGTGCGTCGAGCAGGCCGCGCTCCTCGTCCGTCAGCGGGCGCGTCGCGCGGAGCGACAGCCCGAGGCTCTCGTCGGCCTCGTCGAGGAGGGCGACCGCCGCCGCGGCGTCGGGCGCCAGAAGGGCCCCTTCCTTCTCGCGGCGGTTCCACTCCCCCACGAGGCGCTGCACGGCCCCCATCGCCCCCGACGCGTCGAGATCGTCGTCCATGCGGGCGCGGAACGCCGTCGCGGCCTCCGCGGCGGCCCCTCCCGACGAGGGCGCGGCCCCGGCGGCGATCTTCGCGAAGCGGGCCCGCGCGTCGGAGAGGTTGCGCAGCGTCGCGGCGGCGGCGCGCAGGCCGTCCCACGTGAAGTCGATCGGCGTCCCGTAGTGCGCCGAGACGACCATGTAGCGGAACGCGCGCACGGCGGAGGCGCCCTCGCGCTCGACGACGTCGTTCAGCGTGAAGAAGTTGCGCTTGCTCTTCGACATCTTCGCGCCGTCCACGAGCAGGTGGCGGCGGTGCATCCAGTACTTCACGAAGGGCGCGAGCCCGGTCGCGGCCTCGCTCTGCGCGATCTCGTTCTGGTGGTGCGGGAACTTCAGGTCCTCGCCGCCCAGGTGCAGGTCGATCCGCTCCCCGAGCAGCGTGGACGACATCACGGAGCACTCGATGTGCCAGCCGGGCCGTCCCTTGACGACGCGCCGCGCGCCCCCGACCGTGAACTCGGGCTCCCAGAACACGTCGCCGTCCTCGGGCACGTAGCCCTTCCAGAGCGCGAAGTCGCCGACGCTCTCCTTCTCGTACTCGTCGGCCTTCACGCGGCCCGAGGCGCCGGCGCGCACCGAGCCCGCCGACAGGTTGGCGAGCTCCCCGTACGTCGGGAACGACGAGACGCGGAAGTAGATCGAGCCGTCGTCGGCGACGTACGCGTGCCCCTTGTCGAGCAGGGTCTGGATCATCCGCCGCATCCCGTCCACGTGCTCCGTGGCGCGGGGGTCGGCGTCGGGCTCGATGCTGCCGAGGAGCCGGCGCGCGCGGAAGTACTCCTCCTCGAGGCGCCGGGTGAAGTCCTTCAGGCTCACGCCCGCCTTCTTCGCGTCGCGGATCGTCTTGTCGTCCACGTCCGTCACGTTGCTCACGTAGCGGACCCGGTACCCGCTGCGGCGCAGCCACCGCACGACGACGTCGTAGAAGAGGAACGACGACCAGTTGCCGATGTGCACGTGGTCGTAGACCGTCGGGCCGCACGCGTAGACCGTGACCTCGGGCGGGTTGCGGGGGACGAAGTCCTCGACCTTTCGGGTCAGCGTGTTGTGGATGCGCAGGGCCATGGGGGGTCCTCGATCTCGTCGAGGTCCTTGTCGGTCGGGGGAACGATCTCTAGCGGCGGGGGGACGGGCTCCCCGCGGTGGGAGCGCACGGCATTCTGGAGGGCAACCAGGGCGTACTGGAACTTCTCCCTCGCGTCGTCCGGCCGGCCGGGTCCGCCGAGCCGCTCGTAGAACGGGGCGAGGTCGGGGATCGCCCGGGGGTCGAGCGCGAGCACCTCGTCGAGCGCCCGGCCCCGGCCCCACTCGCACACGACGTCGGCCGCGACGTACATGGCCGGGTTGCAGAGGCCGCAGGAGGCGCGGACGTCCTCGATCCGGCGGTCGTCCGCCCGGAGGTGGAGCTCGAGGACGTTCTTCCCTCCGCCGACGCAGCCCTCGACGACGGACCGGCCCGTCGGTTTCCCCTCGAGGGGACGAAAGTTGCTCGGGATGCGGTCGCGACCGCTCTCGAGGAAGATGTGCTTCGTGTAGTAGGCCAGGACGGGGGCGCTGACGGCCATGGGCCGCGCATTCTCCGCGCGGTCCCGGGGCGCCGCCACCCGCGTCTCGACTCCCCCGCTCCGGGGACCGCGTCCCGCGCGGGCCCTACGAGTGCCGGAAGCGGAGCAGCGACTCGACGAGGCGGTCGACGTCGCCGCGCGTGTTGTAGAAGGCGAGCGACGGGCGGACCGTGCCCGAGAGTCCCAGCCGCGCGAGCGAGGGCATCGCACAGTGGTGTCCGGCGCGGACCGCGATCCCGTCCGCATCGAGGTGGCGGCCCACGTCCTCGACGCGCACGCCGTCGAAGACGAACGAGAGGACGCTCGCCTTGTGCGGGGCCGTCCCGACCGGGCGCAGGCCCGGGACGCTGCGCATGCGCTCTTCCGCGTAGACGAGGAGCGAGTGCTCGTAGCGCTCGAGCCGGTCGATCCCGAGGCGCTCGATGTACTCGATGGCGGCGGCGAGCCCCACGGCGTCCGCGATGTTCGGCGTGCCCGCCTCGAACTTGGCGGGCGGGTCGGCGAACGTGCTCCGCTCGAACGTGACGGTCCGGATCATCGAGCCGCCGCCCTGCCAGGGCGGCATCGTGTCGAGCAGGGCCTTCCTCGCGTAGAGCGCCCCGATCCCGGTCGGGCCGAAGACCTTGTGGCCCGAGAACACGAAGAAGTCGGCGCCGAGGTCCTGGACGTCGACCCGCAGGTGGGGCACGGACTGCGCGCCGTCGACGAGCATCGGGGCGCCGTGCCGGTGCGCGAGCGCCGCCATCTCGCGGACGGGCACGACGGTCCCGAGCGCGTTCGAGACCTGCGTGCACGCGACGATCCGCGTGCGCGGCCCGAGCAGGCGGGCGTACTCCTCCAGAATGAGCTCGCCGCGGTCCGTGATCGGGACGACCTTGATCGTCGCGCCCGTCTCGCGGGCCACGAACTGCCAGGGGACGATGTTCGCGTGGTGCTCGAGCGTCGTGAGGAGGATCTCGTCGCCCGGCCCGAGGTTCTGGCCGCCCCACGCGTAGGCGACGAGGTTGATCGCCTCCGTCGTCCCGCGCACGAAGACGATCTCCTCCGCGCGGGAGGCGTTCAGGAACCGGCGGACGACGTCGCGCGCGTTCTCGAAGGCCTCCGTCGCGCGGCGCGCCATCTCGTGCGCCGCGCGGTGGATGTTGCTGTTGTCGCGCGCGTAGAAGCGCGAGATCGCGTCGATCACGGCCTGCGGCTTCTGCGTCGTGGCGGCGTTGTCGAGCCACACGAGGGGCTTGCCGTGGACTTCCTGCTGCAGCGCCGGGAAGTCGCGCCGGAC
>DATLLK010000515.1:0-4097 GCA_035537895.1 Planctomycetota bacterium | reverse complement strand
GCCTCTTCCGCCCGCCGATCACCGTACCCACCCATGCTCGCGGTACCAGCGCATGGTCTCGGGGATGCCGCGGGCGAGCGGGGTAGCGGCCCTCCACCCCGCGTCCCGCCGGGCCGCTTCCGGGGTGCAGACCCACGCGCGGGGGACGATCTCGTGGACCTTGTCGCGGGTGAGCATCCCGGGACGGCCGGTCGCCTGCGCGACGACGTCCGCGGCGCCGGCCACCAGCCGCAGCAGGCTGTCGGGGACGTTCACCGCGATCCCGCGGCGGCCCGCCGAGGTGGCCGCGAGCGAAAGGACAGTCGAAAGGTCCGCCACCTCCTCGTGGCAGGCGAAGTAGGTGCGGTGGCGCGTCGCCGGGTGGCGCCCGAGGACGACCAACGCCTCCGCGAGATCCTCCGCGAAGACCCACGAGTAGCGCTTGGGCTGCGCGCCGGGGAAGACGTGGAGGCCCCACCCGACGCCCTGGAACACGGACAGGAGCCCGCGGTCGCGCGGCCCGTAGACGACGGGGGGCCGCACGATCGTCCAGGGGAGCCCGCGCTCGCCGAAGGCGGCGACGATGCGCTCGGCCAGGGCCTTGCTGCGGCCGTACCAGGTCACGGGGCGCGAAGGGGCGTCCTCGGCGAGAGGGCGACCGTCGGGGGAGGGCCCGACCACGGCGATCGAGGAGCAGTGGACGAAGCGCTGCACGGTCCCGGCCGCGAGCGCCGCCTCGACCAGGTGACGCGTCCCGAGCGCGTTCGTCCGGAACATCTCGCGCTCGGTCAGCGACGAGAGCAGGGCGCCGAGGTGGTAGACCTCCTCCACGCCCCGGAGCGCGGGCGCGAGCGTCTCCGCGCGGGTCAGGTCCCCGGGGACGATCTCCACCCCCAGGCCCGAGAGGCTCTCGGGCAGGCGCCCGCCGCGAACGACGCACCGCACGACGTCGCCCCCGGCGAGGAGGCGCCGCACGAGGTGGCTTCCGACGAAGCCGTGACCGCCGGTGACGAGGATCCGCATGCGGGGTGGGTCGGGAGTCTAGTCGCCGCCGTGGCGCCGTCCGGTCCAGGACGTCTGCGTGCCGTAAGGGATCGGGTCGGCCGGGTCGGGGCCCGAGCCGGGGGGAACGGTTCCGGCCCCGACACGGTCCGGGGCGCGAGTCGTTGACTCCCCGGGCCCCGTCCCTAGGATGGCCCGGTCCCGATCGTCTCCGTTCGGCATGGGACTGTGCCGCCGGGGGCGTACGTGCCCGGTCCCCCCCTTCCCCCGACCCCAGAGGACGGCCCGCTTGGACCTCTTCGAGAAGCTACAGAGCGCGCCCAACCTGCTGCGCGCCCAGGGTCTCCGGGACGTGGGGCTCTACCAGTTCTTCCGGGCGATCTCGGACAGCGACCAGGGGACGCACGTCACCGTGCACGGTCGGCGCCTCGTCATGGCCGGCTCGAACAACTATCTCGGGCTCACCCATCACCCTGTCGTGATGGAGGCCGCCCGCGCCGCGATCACGAAGTTCGGGACGGGCTGCACGGGCAGCCGCTTCCTGAACGGGACGCTGGAGCTCCACGAGGAACTCGAGGCGCGCCTCGCGAAGTTCCTCGGACGCGACGCGTGCATCACGAGCGGCACCGGCTTCCAGACCAACGTCGGCGCGCTCGGCGCCCTCGCGCTGCGCGGCGACGTGATTTTCGGCGACCGCGACAACCACGCCTCGCTGATCGACGGCTGCCGGCTCGCGTTCGGCAAGCTCGTCAAGTACCGCCACAACGACGTGGACGACCTCGAGCGGCTCCTGAAGGAGACGCCGTGCGACGGCGGGCGCCTCATCGTCACCGACGGCGTGTTCTCCATGCTGGGCGACCTCGCCCCGCTGCCGGGGATCGTCGCCCTCGCGCGCCGCCACGAGGCCCGCCTGCTCGTCGACGACGCGCACGCGATCGGCGTCCTCGGGGCGCACGGTCGGGGCACGCCGGAGCACTTCGGCGTCGAGGCCGAGACCGACCTCGTCGTCGGGACCTTCTCGAAGTCCTTCGCGTGCCTCGGCGGCTTCGTGGCCGGCCCGGCCGGGATGATCGACTACCTGAAGCACGCCTCGCGGTCGGTGGTGTTCTCCGCGAGCATGCCGCCCTCCAACGTGGCGACGGTGCTCGCGTGCCTCGACGTGGTCGAGCGCGAGCCCGAGCGCCGCGAGCGCCTCTGGGCGAACGTGCGCCGCATGAAGGCCGGCTTCGACGACCTCGGGTTCGAGGTGATCGACCACGGGTCCCCCATCCTCTCGATCATGGTCGGGACCGACGAGGCCACCTTCGAGTTCAACCGCCGCCTGTTCGAGGAGGGCGTGTTCGTGAACCCCGTGGTGCCGCCGGCGGTGCCGGAGGGGCAGAGCCTCCTTCGGACCTCCTACATGGCGACGCACACGGAGGAGGACCTGGACACGATCCTCCGCGCGTTCCGGCGCGTCGGGGAGCGGCTCCGGATCCTCGGCTGACCGCGGCGTGGCCGACGCGCTGACGATCGAGGCCGAGCGGTCGAAGGGCGACCGCCGCCGGTTCGTCGACCTCCCCTACCGCCTGAACCGCGCGTGCCCGGCGTGGGTCCCGCCGCTGCGCATGGCGGACGCGGCGGTGATGGACGCCCGCAAGAACCCGTTCTTCCAGCACGCCGAGGTCCGGCACTTCCTCGCGCGTCGCGGCGAGCGGGTCGTCGGCCGGATCGCCGCGATCGAGAACCGGCGGCACAACGAGTTCCACGCGGACCGGCTCGGCTTCTTCGGGTGGTTCGACGCGGAGGACGACCCCGAGGCCGCGCGCGGGCTCGTGGACGCGGCGCGGCGGTGGGTCGGGGAGCGCGGGCTCTCGGGCATGCGCGGGCCCGTCTGCTACTCGACCAACGACGTGTGCGGCGTGCTGGTCGAAGGCTTCGACCTTCCGCCCGCGATCCTGATGCCGTGGAACCAGCGGTACTACGACGGGCTCCTGACGGGGTCGGGCCTCGTCCCCGTCAAGGACCTCGTCGCCTACGAGATCACGACGGCGGCGCTCGACCTCGCCCGCCTCGAGCGCGTCACGAGCCGCGCCCTCGCCCGCGGGGGCTACACGATGCGGCAGATCGACCTCTCGCGCTGGGCGGCCGAGGTCGACCTGCTGCTCGACCTCTACAACCGGACGTGGGAGCGCAACTGGGGCTTCGTCCCGATGACCGAGGCCGAGTTCCGCCACGCGGCGAAGGACCTGCGGCGCATCATCGACCCGCGCATCTTCCTGATCGTCGAGCAGGCGGGACGCCCCGTCGGGTTCGTGGGGCTCCTCCCCGACGTCAACGTCGCATTGAAGGGCCTCGACGGCCGCCTCCTGCCGTTCAACGTCTTCCGGCTGATGCGCCGCATGAAGAAGATCGGCCGGGCCCGCATCGTGATGCTCGGCGTGCTGCCGGAGGCGCGCGGGCGGGGCCTCGACGCGGCCCTCATCACGACGGTCATCGCGCGGGGCGTCCCCGTCGGCTACCTCGACGGCGAGGCGGGGTGGATCCTCGAGGACAACCTCGGGATGCGCACCCCCATCGAGTCGATGGGCAGCCGCGTGTCGAAGCGCTACCGCCTCTACGAGACGCCGCCGGTCTGAGCTGGCCGCGAGGCGCGTGCGTGTCGGGGGCGCGCGTCCCTCGGGGCTACTTGGGGGGTGTCGTGGGCGCCGCCTGGCCGAGGCGCTGCCGCACGGTCGGCTCGTTGTCCTTCCACCAGCGCGCCCACTCGTCCTTCAGCTGGCGGCGCTCCTTCTTCGTGAGCCCGACCATGATGCGCGTGTCGCGCCCGGTGATCGCGGTCAGCGCCTCGCCGGCCGCCGTCTGGACGAGGTCCTCCTTGTCCTCCAGCGCCTCGATCAGCGCGGGAACGGCGTCCGCGGCCTTCAGCTCGCCGAGCGCGGTGGCGGCGCCGAGCCGCGTGTAGTAGTCCTTCTGCGTCTTGAGCGTGTCGACGAGGGCCGGCACCGCGCGCGGGTCCTTCAGCTCCTTCAGCTTGTAGGTCGCGCTGAACGACACGCCGGTGTCGGGGTCCTTCAGGCGGGAGATCCAGAGGTCGACCTCGGCGTCGTGGCGGCGCTTCGCCTCGACGTCCACCG
>DATLLK010000514.1:0-4388 GCA_035537895.1 Planctomycetota bacterium | reverse complement strand
CTCGAGGACCGCGGGCACGCGCGCGCCGGCGAGCAGCAGGTGCGCGAGAGAGGACGAGACGTCGGCGAGGACGACGTCGTCGGCGATGACGTAGCGCTCGAGCAGCGGGATCGCGCCCGTCGCCGCGGCCGGTTCGAGAGCAAGCAGTGCGCGCCCGGCGCGGCGCCACAGGAACGCGTCCGCGTGGACGCGGCCCCGCGCGTCGAGAAGGAGGGCGGGACGTCCCCCGCCGTCCGGGATCCCCTTCACGTCCTGCGTGAGGATCCGGTGGAGGAAGGAGATCGTCGCGCTCCCCGACGCCTCCCACGTCGCAAGCCCCTCGAGGGGGACGACGCCGGCGCCGTCCTCGAGCGCGCGGGCCTCGGCCGCGGGATCGCCGAACGAGAGGACGGCGAGCGCACGGCCGTGCCGCACGCTCCGGCGCGCGCCGAGGCTCTCGAGCAGGTCCGGTCGTCCGCCCACCGCTAGTCCATGCGCCGGAGCCATCCGCGCTTCGCCATGAACCGGAAGCCGCCGAGGCTCAGGACGAGGCAGAGGCCGAGGACGATCCAGAAGCTGGCCGGCTCCTCCCGCAGGGGGAGCGGGACGTTCATGCCGAAGAGCCCGGTGATGAAGGCCAACGGCAGCAGGAGGGCCGAGAACAAGGTGAGGGTCTTCATCACCTCGCTCATCCGGTTGTTGAGCACGCCGAGGTAGGTGTCGCGCAGGCCGCCCAGGGTCTCGCGGTGATCGTCGAGCGAGTCGTGCACGAGGATCAGGTGGTCGTGCACGTCGCGGAACTGGTAGCAGGTCTCCTTCGTCAGCGTGCGGACCGTCCCCACGGCGAGGCGCTGCACGCTCTCCCGCTGGTTGCGGGCGGAGCGGAGCAGCACGCGCACGCCGCGCCGCAGGAGGAACAGCGTCGAGAGGATCTCGCGGCCGGCCCGCCCGGCGAGGACCTCCTCCTCGATCGTCCCGATGCGGTCGTCGAGCCGGTCGAGGAGGGGGAAGTACTCGTCCACCGCGCGGTCCACGATGGAGTGGTAGAGGACCTGCGCGCCTTTGCCCAGCTCGCGGGCGGGGTCGCGCTGGACGGCCTGCCAGAGCTGCTCGATCGCGGCCCACGAACGGCCGCGGACCGTGACGAGGGTGCCCTTCAGGTAGAAGATCTCGACCTCGAAGAGGTCGATCGCGTCCTCGCGGTCGGCGAAGGGGATCATCACGACCTGGAAGACGTAGTTGTCGTACTCGTCGAGCTTGGCCGCCGTGTGGGTCTGCGTCAGGTCCTCGATCGAGAGCGGGTGGAAGCCGAAGCCGTCGAGGAGGAGCTTCAGGTCCTCGGGGCCCGGGTTCTCGATGTCCAGCCAGAGGAACTTCTCGGTCGCCTTCATCGCCTCGACGAGGGCGGCCTCGTCGGTCGGATGGCTGACGATCCCCTTCGTGCTGACGATGGCCCGCCGCATGGGGCGAGAGCCTAATCCGGGCCCGGGGGGACGCCTACGACGGGCCGCCCTTCCAGGGGACGTCGGCGACGCCCGCGGCGCGGTTCGTCGACCGCGCCTGCACGAAGAGGAGGTCGGAGAGGCGGTTCAGGTACCGGACGAGCAGCGGGTCCACGGGCTCGCGCGAGGAGAGGCCCACGACGGCGCGCTCGGCACGACGGCACACGGTCCGCGCGAGGTGGAGCCGCGCGGCGCCCTCCGCGCCGCCAGGCAGGATGAAGCTCCTGAGGGGAGGCAGGTCCGCCTCGAGCGCGTCGATCCCGGCCTCGAGGACGGCGACGTCGACGGCGCTCACGGGCGCCGTGCCGCTCTGGCGGTCGGGCGGGGTCGCGAGCGCGGCCCCGACCTGGAAAAGCGTGGACTGCGCGCGGGCGAGCAGGGCGTCGACCGGGGCCGGCAGACCGGCCGCACGGGCGAATCCGACCGCGGCGTTGGCCTCGTCCACGTCGCCGTACGCCGCGACGCGGGCGTCCGCCTTGCTGACGCGGCGGCCGCCGAGCAGGCCCGTCGTACCGTCGTCGCCGGTGCGCGTGTAGATCTTCATGGCGCTCTCCGGTCGCAGCGTACCCGGGCCCCTGTCGTCGCAACCCCCCGGCGCACCTAGAATCCGGCACCTCGACCCGGGGCTTGGGAGGCCGGTTTGCGTCGCACGTCCGTGCTCGTCGTCTTCCTGACGGTCTTCATCGACCTGCTGGGATTCGGCATCCTGATCCCGCTGCTCCCGCTGTATGCGAAGGAATTCGGCGCGACGGAGTTCCTCGGCGGCCTGCTCGTCGCCGTGTACTCGCTGATGCAGTTCCTCTTCGCGCCGATGTGGGGCCACATCTCCGACCGGGTCGGCCGCAAGCCGGTCCTCGCGTTCACGCTGGCGGGCAACGCGCTGTCGTACGTGCTGTTCGCGCTGGGAGCCAGCCTGCCGGTCCTCTTCGTCGCGCGGGCCATGTCCGGGTTCTTCGCGGCGAACATCGCGACGGCGCAGGCGTACGTCGCCGACGTCACGACGCACGCCGACCGCGCTCGCGGCATGGGGATGATCGGGATGGCCTTCGGGCTGGGATTCGTGTTCGGCCCGGCGATCGGGGCGGGGCTGTCCCACTTCGGGCACTGGGCGCCGGCGGCGGCGTCCGCGTTCCTGTCGGGCGTGGCCGCCCTGCTGGCCACGTTCAAGCTGCGGGAGTCGCTGACGCCCGAGCTGCGCGCGAGCGCGTCCCGGCGGCGGGCGCACCCGATCCTCACCCTCCGCGAGGGTCTCGCGAGTCCGGCGACGGGCGGCCTGTTCGTCCTGTTCTTCTTCCTCGTGTTCGGCTTTGCGAACCTCGAGTCGATGCTCCCGTACTTCCTCCTGGACCGGCACGGCTGGGGCAAGGCGGAGACGGGGCTCCTCTTCACCTACATCGGGGTGTGCATCGCCTTCGCGCAGGGCTTCCTCTTCCGGCGGCTGGCGGGCCGGTTCGGTGAGGCGCGCCTCCTGCGCGTGGGCCCGATCCTGATCGCCGTCGGCATGCAGATGTACTGGCTGTTCCCCACGTGGTGGCTGCTCCTGCTGGCCGTGCCCATCGTCGCGATCGGGATGGGGCTCACGAGCCCCAGCATCCCGTCGCTGATCTCCAAGCGCACGCCGCCCGACATGCAGGGGCGCACGCTCGGCCTGTCGCAGTCCCTGGGCTCCCTGGCCCGGGCGCTGTCGCCGGGACTCGCCGGGTGGATGTACAAGACGTACCCGCGGCCCGGAGGCTCGATCGTTCCGTTCCTGTGGGGCGGGGCGGTCATGGTCGTGGGGCTCCTGTTCAGCCTGCGCTCCACGACGGTCGTGCCCCCCGGCGAGGCGGGAGCGCCCACGAGTCCCCCGGCCTAGGAAGGCCGGCCTCGACGAACGGACGGCCGCGAGGTTCGTTATCCCCCCTGTGCAGCCCGACTCCGCCCCCCGCCCGGATCCCGCCGACGACTTCGAGCTCATGGCGGCGCTGGCGGCCGGCGACTCGGAGGCGTTCGACCGGTTGGCGGAGCGGTGGCGCCCCCGGGTCGTGAACTTCTGCCGGGGATTGGGCGCTGATCCTCATGGCGCCGAGGATTGCGCCCAGGAAGCCCTGCTCCGTGTCTACCGGTACCGCGCCGACTACCGCCCGACCGTCCCCTTCGCGGCATTCCTCTTCACGCTCGCGCGGAGGTCGTTCCTCGACTGGCGGCGTCGCGCCTCGCGTTGGGCGGCCCGATCCGGGCCGCTCGCCGGAGACGGGGTGCAGGTCAGCGCCGCGCCCGGGGGCGCGTTCGCGGCCGGCGAGCGCCTCGACCTCGCGGTCGCCGTCGCGTCGTTGCCGCGCCGACTGCGCAGCGTCGTGGAACTGGCGGCGATCCGCGGCCTCCCCTACGACCGGGTCGCTGTGCTTCTCGGGATCCCCGTCGGGACGGTCAAGTCGCGCATGCATCACGCGATCCTCCGGCTGCGGAGCGTCCTAGGCGATGCGCTCCCCGGACCCGAGGACGGACGCTGACCGCTGCCTCGAGCCGGCGGAGCTGACGGCGTTCGCGGCGGGCGACCTGACGGAGGCTCGGCGCGCGAGGGTGTCGCGCCACCTCCTGCGCTGTGGCGCGTGCCGAGCACGCCATGACGAGGCGTCCGGCGTCTTCGGACGGCTTCGGGCGTTCGGCACGACGCCGGGCTGGGTCGGCGACCTCGAGGCCGCGACCACGGCCGTGCGGGGCGAGCGAACGACACGGCGACGCGCGTCGTTCGCTGGGATCGCCGCCGCGGCGCTGCTCGCGACCGGGGGTGAGGCGAGGGCCTGCGGACGCTCGGCAAGCAGCGCGAGGAGGGCGAGGCCGGTGGCGGCCTCGTCGTCGTCGGTGGCTGCCGCCGACCAGCGTCCGTCCGCCGCCTGTGCGCGAAGGAGGGCCGCCTCGGCGGCC
>DATLLK010000513.1:0-6473 GCA_035537895.1 Planctomycetota bacterium | reverse complement strand
ACGATGGCCTCTCGACCGACGCGAAGCCGGAGGCGCTCGTGCGGAGCGAGACGACGGTCCCGCGGCGCAGGCGGATCGCGAACGTCCCGTCCTTCGCGCTCCTCGCCCGCGGACCCTCGACCATGTCGTCACGATGCTGGATCGCCATGATCGACGCGCGGTCGAAGGGGTAGGTCACGGTCACGAGGTGCGCGCCCGCGACCGGCGCGCCCGCCCCGTCGACGACGGTCCCGTGGAGGTCGAGGTCGGAGTCGACGGACGCGAAGTCCACGGGCGGCGGCAACCCGTCGGACGCTGGCGTCGTCCCACGCCCCGCCAACGTCGCCGAGGGGTCGCTGCGCGCGGAGTCGGGCACGTCAGCGCCTGCGAGCGCCGGAGCGTCGCTCGCCGAGGGCCCCGCATGGTCGTCGCCAATCCCGGGCAGCCAGGACGGGCGCACGGCGATGGTCCATGCCGTTGCCGCGGCAAGGAGCACGAGCGCGGTCCCGGTCGCCCTTCGGCCCATGGCGGAAGGCTATCCGATCGGGACATCACCGCGAGGTCACCCCGTCGAGCGCGGTCTCAGCGCAGGCTGACGGCAGTCGCCGGAAGGCTCAGATGGGTGGACCCTTCGCGGTGACGGAGCTCGTACTCTCCCGCCGGGAGGCCGGGCGCGAGAACGGACCCGGGCTCGCGGGACGACGATGACCACTGGGCGTGCTCCCAGGGACGGCCGACCCGAAAGAGAGACAGCGGCCCGCCCGTGTGGTGGATCTCCGTGCGGTGGAGGGGCGGGAGCCGGTGCACGATCCGCTGCGGGCCCGAGCGGACCTCGACGTCGCCGAGATCCAGCCCGACGTCCCACCCGTCCACCTGCGCCGACAGCATGAGGACGTACGTGCCGGGTTGGACCGCGCCCAGATGCGCGCCTTCCAGGTCGGCCTTCGCCGTGGCCATTCCCGTTCGGGTGCCCGGAGAGAATGGATGCTTGGCGATCAGGCGGACCGTGGCCTCCCTCAACCACGGCGGACGGCCGTCGAGCTCGACCGTCACGTCCGAAGGACGATCCAGCCTCACGCGGATCTCCTCGTTCCCGAGGACGCGCGGCAGGCGCACCGGCTTGACGCCCAGGTCCGTGAAGATCCAGAGCACGGCCTCGGTCCATCGCCGACCTGGGTCGAGCGACAGCGCCGTCGGTATCCAGAGGGACCCGTCGCTCCGACGGTGGAACGTGCATCCTCCGCTGCGACCGCCGCCCGTGTCGTCCTGCAGGTCGAGGGTCACGAACTTGGGCGAGACGACCGCCCCGTCAGCGTCGAAGACGCGGATCGTCACGCCTTCGGCCGGATCGACCGGCGGCAGTTGAAGGACGACCGACACCGGCTCCGTGTCGACGGTGACGCGGGTGGTCGCGCGCGCCGGCCCTCCACGCCACGCGTTCGCCGAGACCTCGTACCGGCCCGCCGCGAGCGCCTCGTCGACTCCGAACGCGAACCAGCCCTCTTCACTTGCGCGCACGAGCATCGGCTCGACGGCGCGCTCGTCGTCGTCCGCGGCGTCCGGCGTTCGCGGATGGACGAGCGTGGCCTGCACGTCCGACTCGGGCTGGTCGTCGCCCTCCGCTGGTGCGACCCGTCCCACGATCATCGGCCGCGGGCGGAGGTCCACGCGCACGCGCGCGCCGGGAGTGGCGTCGATCTCGAAGTCCTCCACGCGCCACTCCCCGAAGCGGCCGGCGCGGACCGTGAGGCGCACGCGACCGGATGGGAGCTCGACCTCGGAGGCGTCGGGCGTCCACGGGCGTGAATACGTGTCCTGGCCGACCTCGCCATGATGCACGCTCGCGTGGTCCGGCTGGGATCCGTCCGGAAGGCGGAGGTCGAGGACGACGCGAACGGGCGCCGGCTCGGGCGCCTCACCGCCGGTGTCCGCCTCCTCGGACGGCACCGACGATTCGCCGGTCGACGCCGGGGAAAGCCCGCTCGGCCGCGGCGCCGCACTCGCCAGAAGGGGCGATCGGGCCGGGTCGGTGCGTGCGGCCTCTCGCTCGGCGGAAAGCGTCTCTTCCGAAGGCGCGCGGTCCCCGCGTAGCAGCCACGTGCCGGCGAGCATGGCGAGCCCGGCGAGGAGCGCCGCGAGGACGAGCAACCGGGGACGGTCCCTGAAGCCCTTCATCTCGACCCATCCTAGGGACCGGGACGGGCGGCCGGGCCCGTGAAAGGGGCGGGCCGTGGGCGCCTCCCGCTATCTTCCCCCGGTCGCCTCCCTATCCGGAACCCCCATGGCCTTCGAGCACCCCGGCGCCCCTCGTGATCCCGGGCTCGCGCTGTCGGTCGTGCTGCCCGTCCACAACGAGGAGGGGAACCTGCCCCGTCTCTGGGACGAACTGAAGGCCGCGCTCACGGTCCTGCCGTCGCCCGCCGAGGTCGTGTTCGTGAACGACGGGTCGACCGACGGCAGCGGGGCGATCCTCGACCGGCTGCGCGCCGAGGACCCGCGAGTGCGCGTGATCGACCACGACCGCAACCACGGGCTGACGGCCGCGCTCGACTGCGGCTTCCGGCACGCGCGCGGGGCGTGGATCGCGATGCTCGACGCCGACCTGCAGAACCCGCCGGCCGAGCTCGCCCGCCTCTGCGCGCTGCTGCCCGCGGCGGACATGGCCATCGGGTGGCGCAAGGACCGCCGCGATCCCTGGTTGAAGCGCGTGTCGAGCAAGATCGGGAACGGCTACCGCAACTGGCGGACGAACGAGCAGGTCCACGACACGGGGTGCGCCTTGAAGGTCTTCAAGCGCGAGGTGATCCAGCGGATCAAGCTGTGGAAGGGGATGCACCGCTTCCTTCCCACGCTCGCGCGCATGGAGGGGTTCCGGGTCGAGGAGATCCCCGTCGCGCACCGGCCGCGGCCGTCGGGCCGCAGCCACTTCGGCGTCTGGAACCGACTCTGGAAGGGCCTCGCCGACGTCCGCGCCATCCGCTGGATGTGGCGCAACCGGTTCACGTACGTCGCGACGGAGCGCACGGGCCCGCCGCGCGCCCCGGGCCGTCCCTCGTGACGGGCGCGGGCCTCGTCCTCGCCTGGCAGACCTGGGACACGCTCGGGCTCGCGGGACAGGCGATCTTCACCTGGCGCATCGTCGAGCAGTGGGTCGCGAGCGAGCGCGCGAAGCGGACGGTGATCCCGCCCCGGTTCTGGGTCTGGTCGCTGCTCGGCAGCGCCCTCCTCGTCGTGTACGCCGCGCACCGGCGCGAGCCCGTCTTCCTCCTCTCGGCCCTGATCAACGGCTCGCTCTACGCGCGCAACCTGTGGATGTCGAGCCGCCCCGTGGACGCTCCGCGCGCGGGCCGGCCCGCGCTCTGGCCCATCGGGCTCGGCCTGCTCCTCTTCGCCGGCGTCACGATCGAGGCGGTCGGGCCCGACAACGGCCTCGTCCGCTACGACTACGCCCTGCCGTGGCTCGTCGCGGGGTTCCTCGGGCAGGCGCTCTGGTCGGGACGGTTCGTCGTCCAGTGGTGGACGAGCGAGCGGCTCGGGCGCAGCGTGCTGCCTCCGGCGTTCTTCTGGATGGGGCTCGCGGGAAGCGTCCTCTCCTTCGCGTACGCCGTATTCCGCCGCGACTGGGTCAACATGCTGGCGTACGGGTTGAGCCCGATCCCCTACGCGCGCAACCTCGTGATCCACGCGCGCCACGAGGCCGCGCGACGGGAGCGGGCCGCCCGCCACGGCGAGGCGGACGCCACGTGAGCGCCGCCGGCCGGCGACTCCCCTGGCCGCCCGACCTGTTGACCGAGCCCCGTCCGTCCCGCGCGGGGACCGCCGCCTACGTCCTCGCTCTCGCCCTCCTCGCCTTCTGGGACCTCGGAGGGCGATCCCTCCTCCACCGCGACGTCCCGCGGTTCGCGGTCATCGTGACCGAGATGCTTCGGTCGGGCGACTGGCTCGTGCCGACGCAGCACGGCGAGCCCTACGCCAACAAGCCGATCCTCTACATCTGGGCGGTCGCGCTCCCGAGCGCGCTGGCGCTCGTCGCGACGGCGCTCTGCGCGTCGGCGTGGGGGCGCGCGAGGTCGGGGTCGGTGGCCGTCGGCCGCCTCGCCGGGCTCCTCGTCGCGACGACGTGGTTCCTGTTCGAACTGGGGCGCGCCGGCCGACCCGACATGCTCGCAACGGCGTTCGCGACCGCCGGCGCGATGTGGACGGACCGCGCGCTCCTCGGCCAGGGCCGCCGGTGGGACGCGGTCTTCGCGGGCCTTGCGCTCGGCGGCGGTCTGCTGGCGAAGGGGCCGGTGGTCCTCCTGCCCGCGCTCCTCCTCGTCCTCGCGCCGCGACGGGACGTGGGCCTTGCCGAGCGGGCGCGCCGTGCGCGTCCATGGGTCGTGCTCGCGTGCGCGCTCGCCGTCGCCGCCCTGTGGGTCGTCCCCGCGTACCTGCGCGGCGGCGACGACTTCCTGCGCCGGCTCGTCGTGGACCAGACCGCGGATCGACTGGCGGGCCGCGGGAACCACCGCGAGGCGTGGTGGGACTACCTCGTGACGTTCCCGGCGGGAGCGCTCCCGTGGTCGCCGCTCTACCTCGGCGCTGCGCTGCTCTTCGCCTCTCGTCGCGGCCGGGCCGTCCTCGGGGACGCCTCCCACGTCGTGGCGACGCTGCTCGCCGTCGTGGTCCTGTCTCTCGTGCCGACGAAGGACACCCGGTATGCGGCGATCCTCGTGGCGCCCCTCGCCGTCGCCGCCGCCCAGGCCGTGTCGGCGCTCGCGGACCGGGCGCGGGACGCCGCGCGCTGGAACCGTCACCTGCGCGTCCTGGGCCTCGTCTCCCTCGTCGCGACGGCGGTGGGGGTCGTGGTCGCGGCGCAGGCGCCGTCCTCGCTTCCGTGGACCGTTCCCGTGCTCCTCGCCCTCGCCGCCGGAGGGATCGGCGCGATGCGAGGCGGGGTCGCCGCGTCGCCGCGCGCCGCGATCGGAACGATCGCGGGCTTGGCACTCCTCGTCGTGGGGTCGGGGCTGCTCCTCTACTGGTCGGTGCTGCCGCGCCGCGCGCCGATCGAGGCCGTCCGCGAGAACCGCGACGTGGCGTCGGTCCTCCCTCCCGGCGTCCCCGTCGTCGTGCTGGGAGGCGGCCCCGTCCGTCTCGTGACCGACGAATTCTTCGACGCGGCGCCCGACGCGGTCTACGCGCGGGACGCGGCGGCGATCCCGCCGCGGGACGCGGCGCCGGCCCTCGTCGTCGTCTGCCTCGAGGGGAATGCGGACGCGGCCGCGTCCGCCCGGGGCGAGGCGCCCGTGCGTCTCCTCGCACGGCCGCGGCGCGGCGACGCCTCGCGCGTCCTCCTCGTGTTGCGCTTCGGTCCCCCAGACGGTGGATAGAACTCGACGGGATCTGGGTGGTGAGGCTTCCCTGGTCGAGACCCGCCTGAGTCGATGTCGCGAAGTCGTCTATGTCGGCGGGAAACCCGCGGCGGGCGCCGGGGTCACACGCAGCGCGCGCACGTCGCCGATCACCGCCAGTCGCTTGGAGAGGACCGCGTCGAGGACGGTGGGGCCGTCGGGGTAGGTGAACTGGCGGAGCGTGCGCCGGCACCACCCCCTCGACTCGTAGAAGGGCACGAGGCCCACTTCCACGGCGGTCCGCAGGAGCGACCACTCGAGGCCCTCGCGGGCGACGTCCCACTCCGCCGAGGCGAGCAGCAGGGCGCCGATCCCGACGCGGCGGTGCGCGGGCGACACCGCCAGGTTGCTGATCTCCCCGTAGGGCTGGCCGTCGCACAGATCGGGGAACTCGCGCCGGACCGCCCACCGGACCGTGCCGACGAGGGTCTTCCCGAGGCGGGCGACGAGGAAGTGGTCGCCGCGGCGCATCGCGAGGGCGACCGCCGCGGCCGACTCGATGTCGGGCGGGAACGGGCTCACGCCGCGGAGCGGCGTGTTGTTCAAGAGCCCCTCGAGCGCCACGCTCGCGACGAGGGCGGCGTCGCGCTCTCCGGCCCGGGCGATCTCGACGCGCGGGTGGAGCATGCGACGGAGGTCCGCGCCGCGCAGGTCGCGGCCGTAGGCCTCCCCCTCCCGCGGGGGGATCTCGTCCACGTGCGGAAGCCCGCGGAGGTGACGCGTCCAGTCCTCGCCCGCGATGATCGACTCCGCGATCCGCTGGACGCGGGCCTCCTGGCCGTTCCACCGCTCCTTCAAGGCACGAAGTTTCTCGGGCGACGGGTGGAGCATGGCGTCCTCCCTATCGGCCGGGGGGAGGCCGCGCGTTCACGGGGGCCGGCAGGCGTGGACCGGGGGGGCCGTTCGTCGGCTATCCTCCTCGGCCTATGTTCCATGACGTCAACCCGGCCATCCTGCCGCGCATCGCCCGGACGACCGACACGAAGATCCTGTTCGTCGTGCTGGACGGCCTCGGGGGCGGCATCGGGAGCGTGCCGACGGCGCTCGAGCGCGCGTGCGCAGAGGGCCGCTTCGGGGGCTGGTTCCCGGCGCTGTCCCTGATGC
>DATLLK010000512.1:0-5464 GCA_035537895.1 Planctomycetota bacterium | reverse complement strand
GTTCCGCCGCTTCCTCGAGCTCGAGGGCCACTGGGACGCGGGCAAGGAGTCGGCGCTCGTCGTCGAGGTCGACGCGGAGGTCAACAAGGAGTTCGAGGCCGCGGTCGCGTACCGCGACTCCGACGTCGACCCGCTCGAGATCTTCGACTTCGTCTACCACACGGTCCCGCCCGACCTCGCGAAGCAGAAGGAGGCGGCGCGCGCCTGGATCGGCGACCGCCGCGTCATCATCGGGGCCGGCAAGGCCACGACGAAGCCGGGCGGCGCCGCCGCGGTGGGCGAGCTCGAGGAGGCCGAGGACGTCCCGGCCCGCAAGGGAGGCGTCCGATGAGCGAGGCGACGACCGCGGCCACGGCCGCCACCGACCCGATCACGATGGTCGACGCGCTGACGCGCGCGCTCGCCGACGAGATGGCCTCCGACGACCGCGTGGTCGTGCTGGGCGAGGACGTCGGCGTCGACGGGGGCGTCTTCCGCGTCACCAAGGGCCTGCGGGACCGCTTCGGCGCCCAGCGCGTGGTCGACACGCCGCTCGCCGAGGACGCGATCATCGGCACGGGGATCGGCCTCGCGCTCGGCGGGATGCGTCCCGTCTGCGAGATCCAGTTCTCCGGGTTCCTCCACCAGGCGTTCGCGCAGTTCCAGAGCCACGCGGCGCGCTACCGCGCGCGCACGCGCGGACAGCGCGGGCTCCACCTCGTGTGCCGGGCGCCCTCGGGCGGCGGCATCAAGGCGCTCGAGCACCACTCCGAGTCGGAGGAGATGCTCTACGTCCACACGCCGGGCATGAAGGTCGTGATGCCGTCGGGCCCCCGCACGGCGTACGCGCTCCTGCGCGCCTCGATCCGCGACGGCGACCCGGTGCTCTTCCTCGAGCCCAAGCCGATCTACCGCTCCTTCCGCGAGCCGATCGTCCCCGACGAGACGATGGAGCTCGGCAAGGCGCGGATCGTCAAGCCGGGCGAGGATTTGACCCTCGTCACGTACGGCGCGATGCTGCGCATGTCGGTGGGGGCCGTCGAGCGGGCCGAGGCCGAGCTCGAGGCGTCCATCGAGGTGATCGACCTGCTCACGCTCGCGCCCTACGACAGCGCCACCGTGGCGGAGTCCGTGTCCCGCACGGGGCGCTGCGTCGTCGTCCACGAGGCGGTCAAGACCGGCGGCATGGGCGCCGAGGTGATCGCGCGGTTGAACGAGGACTGCTTCTGGGCGCTTCGCGCCCCGATCGCCCGCGTCACCGGCTGGGACGTCCCCTTCCCGCTCTACGCCCGCGAGAAGGCCTTCCTGCCCGACAGCGAGCGCATCTTCACCGCGATCCGGGAGACGCTCCGCTCGGAGTGACCTCGGGCGCCGGGGGCCGTGCCGCGGCACGGCTGCGCCGCAGCCTCTCCGCCTCGCGCGCAAAGGGCGCCGCGAGGGAGAGGACCATCAAAGCGAGGAACCAGCCTCGAGTCACCGGGAACAGGGCGAACGAGGTCACCTGGAGGGCCAGGGCGAGCAGGCGCAGTGAGGCGATCCGGCGCGGCAGTCGGGGGAGCACCGCGGCGTCGTGCGCCTCCTCCTCGTCGGGTCGGTCGAGCCAGCGGAACCTGTCGGCGAATCGGACCCCGAGGCCGACCCGGCGCTCTGCGCGGCGCCGCACGAGGACCGCGGCGACGGCGAGCAGTTGGAGAATCACGCTCACGACGAACGCGAGGACCACGGGAAAGGGATGCCCGCTCCACCCCTCCGCAACGAGGAAGAGGATCACGCCCCCGAAGAACGCTCCGTAGACCGCCGCGTTGGCCAGGATGATCGTGTCGAGCGGGAACGTCCCCTCCTCCGTGTTGGGGACGGCCGGCCTCGTTGCGGCCGCGTTCTCGGTGGGGGGGCGCGGATCGCTCATCTCACGTTGAGGCTACTACCGGGCGCAGTAGCTCGCTTGATACTCTCCATCCGAGTTCCCGGCGGCAAGACGACGGATCCGTTGCACTCGATGCGTGCTCAGCGAACTCAGATCGCCCCGAGCAGGTGCAGCGCAATCGGCGCCAGAGCGGCGACCACCGCGCAAGCGCGGAAGGCCTTTGCCGGGGCTCGGCCTCGGTAGGGGAGCGCGGCGAGCCAGAAGCCGGCGCCGGCCAGGGCGCCCGCGCAACCCCAGGCCATCCAGCCGAGCGACCCGAACCCCTCCTCGCTCGGCCAGATCATCGAGGCCGCGGCAGTGACTCCGGCGAGGAACAGGACGGCGGACTGGAGCCACCGCCTCGAAGCGCGCCGCTCCATGCCGTCGTAGAGCCCAAGCAATCCCTCGACACCGTCGCCACCAAAGCCCGCACCGTCCCCCCGCGACGAGTCGTCGATCCGTCGGAAGTGTGAACGGCGCCACCTGCCGCGCCGGACGCGGATGCGGTACGGGGTCGCCGGACTCCCTGAATCCACGTCGTCAATCTAGACGGGTACGTCGGCGACGACCGTCAGTCGAACCCGCCCGGGGGGGGCATCCGGGCCACCAAGGCGAGCACGCCGGCGATCCCGGTCGCGATCGCAGCCACGAGGACCCCCCGCAGCAGCCAGCGCGCCGACAGGCTCGGGACAATCACGGAGGCGAGCAGGCATCCGGTCCAGCCGATGACTGCCAGCGGCCCGAGGATGACGAGCCCGAGGAGGCGGCCAAGAAAGGGCGCGGCCAAGACGAAGAGGCTTCCGAGGGCCACACCGGCAACGAACGGCGCGCGAAGGTGGGGGCCGTAACCCCCCGTCGAGGCACCGGGCGGCGCTGCAGCCACGGCGAGTCCTTCTGGGGGGCCGCGCGGTCGGAGCGTCCCCACCGCGCCTTGGACGACGCGCGCACGCTGCAACCCGCCCCGGCCCTTCAGTCGGGCAGCACGCTGCGCGCGAGCACCGCCAGACCGACGAGCACGATCCCGACGAGCGAGCCGCGCCGCAGCATGAAGACCCAGACCGCCCGTCGCTGCGGGTGCGGCCGAGGCGGTCCGGCCAGCACGACCTCGAGCCCGAGGGCGACGAAGACGAGGCCGGCGGCGACCAGCATCGTGCGGTCCCACGGTGAGCGCAGCCAGGCGGCCAGTCCGACCGGCGGCGTCGGGGTCAGGGCCGCGTAGACGGCGGCGCCGGCCACGCACCAGGACGTCAGCGCGGTCAGGGCCCGGCCGATGCGCTCACCCCGAGGCGTGAAGCCGGGCAGGTGCCAGTCATAGGCCGACAGTCCGTGCCGGCCCGCCATGGCTGCGCCTCCCCGAGATCCGGGACGGCGCAGTCTACGCGCCACGGTCGTGCGCGAGACTCTGCCTGGCGAGCACCCGGACAACGGTCGCTCGGGCCGAAGGGCGGCAGGATAGCCGCTCCGGCTGGCCCGGCGTCCCGCATCACACGTCGGGCAGTATCAGGCGTCCTCGCGGTCTATCGGACGTCGCACGCGCGCTATCGGGCGTCGGACCACGATCGGAAACGCCCCATTCATAACGTCCGATAATCCATCTTATGTTGTCCTCGATGGGGGTTCAGGATTCTGGACGCCGGATAACCGGGCGCTGACGCCGGATAACGCCTCGGCCCCACGTCTCGGTGGCCGCCCCCCGACGGCGGTTACGCCCGCCGCCGACCCGCCGCTGCACGGAGCGCCAGCCCGCAGGCGAGGAGGTAGCCGAGCACGGTCGCTACCGCCAGCCAGCCGTTGCGGCGGACCAGGTGCTGCTGACGGTCCCGCCACGCGGACTCTTCGGGGTCGGCGACCCGTCGCTCGGGACCGACCCGCCACGCGCGGCGGGCGAAGTCCTCGACGAACCCCCGGAGGACCGGGTCGCCGGTCTGCCAGGCCGGGCTCGCCTCCGGCAGCCCGGCCGCGCCGGCGGACTCCCGCCGCAAGCGCTCGAGGACGAGCGCCGTCGCCCGCGGGTAAGCGTCGACCTCCCCGGGCCCGGGCCCGGGGTAGTCCTCGGCCGTCGGCCGGCCCTCGGCGCGCGCCCGGGCGTGCTCGACGAGCCAGGCGATGCGGCGGGAGGAGAGGCTGCCGTCGGCCGCGGGCCACGGGCGGGACGGCGGGGCGGGCCGCCAGAGGAGGTCGCGCACCGCGAGCAATTCGACGTCGATGGGGCGGGTGCCCGTGCCGAGCGTCCCGTCGAGGTCCTGGGGACGACCCCCGAGGAAGGTCTCCTCGGCGCGCGCACGCGCCGCCTCGGAGAGCGGGTCCGCTCGTGCCGTGCCGGCGGCGAGGAGCAGCGCGAGCCCCCCCACCGCGCCGAGGAGCCGGCGCGGCGTCACGGCGCGCCCTCGTCGGACAGGATGCCCTCGTCGCTCAGCCGCTCGACCGGCGCGCGCTCGTCGGTCAGCACGAGCGTGCCGCGCGGCGAGCGGACGAGCAGGCGGTCGAGCGCGTGCGCCGGGCCGCCCAGTCCGGCGGGGACGGATCCGGCGACGCGCGGCGCGCGGCCCGAGGGCATGCCCCAGACGACCACGTTCGTCGGGTACTGCGGGTTGGGCACGAGCCAGACACCTCCGCCGGGGAGCGCCTCCGACAGCGTCGTCGCGATGGCCGCGAGCAGCGCGCCCGAGAGCCCGTCGGGAGCGTGCACGTTGACGCCGATCGCGCCGCCGGGCTTCAAGCGCGTCGCGCAGGCGCGGAAGCACTCGACCGTCGCGAGGTGGAACGGCACGTACTGCGTGCGCTGGTAGGCATCCACGAAGATGAGGTCGAAGGCGGGCGACGCGGGGAGCGCTTCGAGCACGGCGCGGCCGTCCGCGGCGAGCAGGCGGCCGCCCTCGGGCAGCCCTCCCAGGCGGTCGCGCGCCGTGTGGAGCACCTCGGGGTCGAGCTCGACGCCCGTCACTTCGGCCCGGGGGCCGCCCTCGGGCGCGACGTGGTCGAGGATCCGGTGGAGCGTCCCGGCGCCGTAGCCCACGACGAGCACGGCGGGGGCCCCCGCCGGCTCGCGCGTCCACGGCATGCCGTCGAACCACGCCCCCAGCACCAGGTGGTCGTAGTAGCGACCCGCCGTCAGGACACGCGCCTCGTCGTCCAGCAGTCGAAGGCTCTGGTACGAGGTCCGGTCCTCGTCGAAGCGCAGGGAGCGGGTGCGCAGCGCGGCCGTCGATCCGTAGAGCGGCCACTCGCCGGGCACGGGTCCGTGCTCCGCCGCCTCGACCACGCGAAGGGTCTGATAACTGGTCTCGCGCTCGAGCAGCTGCCCCGCATCCTCCCGAAGCGGTCCCTCTGGAGCGAGCGCCGCGAGGAGGGTGGCGAGCGCCACGACGGCCCCGGCGGGCAGGGCCCACGGCACGGCGCGCGGCCCTCGATCGTCGGAGGATGCCAGAGGGCTCTCCGACGGCGTGTCGGAGGGCGCCCGCACGCGCGGCCAGAGGATGGCCGCGGCGACGAGCGCGAGGGCCGCGATCCCGAGCGTCGCCCGTGTCCCTACGTCCGGTAACAGCACGAGGGGCGCGAGGTAGCACCCGGCGACGCTCGGGA
>DATLLK010000511.1:0-4528 GCA_035537895.1 Planctomycetota bacterium | reverse complement strand
GCGACGCCATCGCGTCGCTCGCCTTCTACCGCGACGTGCTGGGGATGAAGCCGCTCGAGGCCTCCCCGCACTGGGTCGAGCTCGACTCGGGCGGCATCCACCTCGCCCTCCATCCGCATTCGAAGATGCCGGAGAAGCGCGAGGCCACCCTGCCGTTCCTCGTCTTCCCGGTGGAGGACGTGGTCGGCACCTACGAGCGGATGCTCGCGCACGGCGTGAAGTTCTTGACGCCCCCGAAGGAGGTCTTCGGCGACGCCAACCTGGTCGGCCTCTCCGCCGACCTCGCCGACCCCGACGGGAACCTGATCTCGATCGTGGGGACGGTTCCCCGCAAGTAGCCGCCGTCAGGCGGACCGATCAGCCGCGCTCGGCGATCAGCCTCGCCACGCGGGCCTCGTCGAGGATCTCGAACTGACCGGTCTTCGCGTCGTATTCGAGGACCTCGGCGTTCGCGATGTCGAACCACCATCCGTGGAGGATCAGGCGACCGTCCTGCTCCGCCCGGCGGACGGAGGGGTAGCTGCGCAGGTGCTCGAGCTGCAGCAGCACGCTCTTTTGCGAGAGGTGGTTCATGGGCGAGAGCCCCGGCGTGCTCCCGGACTCGACGCCCGAGAGGGCCGCCGCGTGGCGCAGCCAGGCCCGGAAGTGCGGCGTGCCGGCGGGCGTCGCGCCCGTGTGGATGGCGCGGATCGCCGCGCACTCCGAGTGACCGCAGACGACCACGTCGCGGACGTGCAGGACCTCCATCGCGAACTCGATGGCCGCCTGGACGGAGTTCCCGCCGGGCGAGCCGACCTCGCCCGTGAACGGGGGCACGAGGTTGCCGATGTTGCGCACGACGACCAGGTCGCCCGGCTCGACCGACGCGAACAGGTTGGGCACGACCCGGCTGTCCGAGCACGCGACCAGGAGGGCGTCGGGCGTCTGCCCGAGCGCCAACCGGGCGAACGTGGAGGCGTACTCCGCCCGCCGGGTCTTGCGGAATTCGGCGATGCCCTGGAGGAGCTTCTTCACGGCGGGGGGATGCTGCCACGCGATGACTGGATCGGCACGCACGTGCCGACCCGCTGCCCGAGACCCCTCGCGAGGGCCTCGGGGCGACTCCACCGTCTCGCTACTCGAGCAGGCTGCGCAGCATCCACGCCGTCTTCTCGTGGAGCTGGATCCGCTGCGTGAGGAGGTCGGCGGTCGCCTCGTCGTGGGCCTTCTCGACCGCGGGAAAGAGGCTGCGGGCCGTGCGCACGACGGCCTCCTGGCCTTCGACGAGGCTGCGGATCATGTCCGTCGCCTTCGGGACGCCCCGCGTCTCGCGGATCGAGGCGAGCTTGACGAAGTCGGCGTAGGTGCCGGGCGCCGGGGATCCGAGCGCGCGGATGCGCTCCGCGATCAGGTCCACCGCGAGGGCCAGCTCGTTGTACTGGGTCTCGAACATCAGGTGCAGCGTCTGGAACATCGGGCCCGTCACGTTCCAGTGGAAGTTGTGCGTCTTCAGGTAGAGCGTGTACGTGTCGGCGAGCAGCCGGCCGAGACCGCCCGCGATCTTCTGACGGTCCTTCTCGTCGATCCCGATGTCGATCGCCATGGCGGACGCTCCCCTCAGGCGCGGCCCCCGGGCGGCCACGCGGACCCACCCCTTCTAGCCGCCCGGGGAGGCCCCGTCGCCCTGCGGTCGACCCGCCCGGGGTCGCCTTCCCGCATCCGGACTCCGGACCGGTCCCCCCCTTCACGGCCGCCTTCGATCACTTATTCGGGAGTGCGTCCGCGCCCGCCCTCGCGGCGGGGCTGCCCGGACGCAGGCGGAGGTCGCCGGCCGCCGCGTCCACGAAGAGCGGGTCCTTCCCGTAGGTCCCGTCGGCCTCGGTCGCAGGGAGGCGCACGAGGTCGCGCGTGCGCGCGGGGGCGTCCTCGCAGTACCAGACGTTGCGCGCGAACGTGAACGAAGCGGGCTCCGTCCCCGGACCGACGTTCGCGCCGCCTTCCGACCAGCGGTCGGACCGGAACACGACGAGGTTGTCCGTGTACGTGCCGCCGCGCGACGGGACGAAGCCCTCCTCGCGCGTCTCCTGCAGGATCCGCATCGCCCACCGTCCCGGCCGATGGACCGTGTTGAAGCGGAACGTCGCGCCGTCGACGCCCACGAACGCGACGGGCGTGTCGCCGCCGACGAACGTGTTGCCCTCGACGCGCAGGTCCTTCGCCTCGAAGCGTGGGCCCTTCCACGCCGCGAGGGCAGGGCGGAACCAGGCGAGGCCGGTGCTGCCGCCCGCGTTCACGGCGCGCGACCCCGCGTTCTCGAAGCGGTTCCTCCGGATCGCGACGTCCTGCGACCCGCCCTTCGCCTGGACGCCCGACGCGCCCGACGCGTCCGCGGCATGACGGAACGTGCACACCTCGATCGTGCCGCGCTGGCAGCCGACCATGTCCACGGCGGAGCCTCCGCGACCCCACCGCTCGACGGTGCAGGCCTCGACGCGGAAGTCCACGAGCCCCGAGAGCTTGATCCCGTCGCGGTTGCCGTCGGGCCCTACGTCGCGAACGACGAGGCCGTGCAGCACGACGTGGTGCGCGGGCGACTCCGCCGTTCCCCCGTCGTCGATGTTCAACCCGTTCCCCGTCGCCCCCTCGAACACGAGGTCGCGAATCTCGACGTGGGCCGGGTCGCTCAACTGGATGCCGTTCGGCCCCCCCTGAAAGCGCGGCGGGTCCTTGGGATCGGCTGCCTCGAGGACGACGGGTCGGCCCGGCGCGCCCGTGAGCCCCCTGAAGTGAAGGCCTCCCGCGTACGTTCCCGGCGCGATCCGGATGCGCGTGCCCGGCTTCGCCGCGCCCGCCGCCCGCCGGATCTCCTCGACCGTGCGGACCCGCACCTCGGTCGACTCCTTCGCGGAGGACGTGCCGTAGGCGCCGAGGAGGAACGCGCCCACGACGGGCAGGAGGAGCCGGGCGCTTCGCATGGCGGCAGTATCCTCTCCGGGCGGGCGACGGCGGGCCCGGGGGGCCGTGGGTCCTGCCTGTTCGAGGGGAGGCCGAGATGGACGTGGACCTGGCGGAAGTCCTCGTGTGGCTCATCGTGGGCGCGCTGGCGGGCGACCTCGTCGCGCGGATCGTCACGCGGAGCCGCGCGGGGTTCGGCGTGTTCAAGAACCTCGGGCTCGGGCTGGCGGGCGGCCTCGTAGGAGGCTTCCTCTTCATCAAGCTGATCGACCTCGACTACGGGATGAGCCGCGTCCGCGTGAGCCTCCAGCAGATCGTGGCCGCGGCGCTCGGTGCCGTGATCGTGCTCGTCCTGGCCCGGATCCTCCTGCGACGCAAGCGAGGCCCGGCGGGCGGCTGACCTCCCCCGCTCCCGGGGGGGCCGCCGCGACGCGCGTGTCCGAAAAACGCAAAACCGGCGCGGCGATCGACTCCGGCGGGAACGCCGCCTCGGACCGCGCGTCCAACGGCCCATGGGCACCCCGCGTCGATCGTGGCCGGTCCTCGTCCTCGTCCTCCCGCTCGCGCTGGCGTGCCGGTCCCACGCCGAGGAGGTGAAGCCCGCCCCGGACCCGGCTGCCGCGCGCACGCGAGGGCTCGAGTGGCTCGCGAAGCACGCGAACGAGGACGGCTCCTTCGGCCGCACGCACACCGTCGCCGTGACGGGACTCGCCTGCCTCGCGTGGCTCGCCGCCTCGGACGAGCCGTGGGGCGAACCCTCCGCGCCGGCGCTACTTCGCGCGCTCGAGTGGCTCGACGGCGCCCAGACGGACGGCGTGTTCACGAACCAGGGCCACACGTGGATCCACGGCCAGGGCTTCGCCACGCTCGCGCTGTCGGAAGCCTACGGCCGCGGGTTGCTGTGCAAGACCAAGCCCGACCTCGATCTCGCGCGCCTGCGCCGGACCGTGCTCTCGGCCGCGCGCGTGATCGCGGAGAGCCAGTCCTCCTCCGGAGGATGGTGGTACACGCGCGACGGGGGAGGGCAGCACGAGGGCTCGACGACCGTCTGCGCCGTGCAGGCGCTCGTCTCGGCGTCGAACTTCGGCGTCCCGATCGACCAGGCCGTCCTCGAGCGCGGCTTCGAGTACCTGAAGCGGTGCCAGAACCCCGACGGCGGGTTCGACTACATGGAAGGGCCCGGCACCGAGAGCATGAAGGAGGGGACCGCGGCGGACGTGGCGACGCTCGCGCTGATGCGCAAGTTCGACTACGACGTGATGGTCGGCGGGACGAAGTTCCTGAAGAAGATGGGTCCCGCCGTCGTGAGCGCCGAGCGCTTCCCCTACTACGGCCACTTCTACGCCTGCATGGGGCTGCGTCTCTTCGGCGAGGAGATGGACGCGATGCCCGACGCACAGGCGTGGTCACGCGACGCCGTCCGGGACCTCCTCGCCTGGCAGCAGTTGGACGGCTCTTGGCCCTTGAAGAGCTGGATGGTGTCCAACGGCGGCGAGACGCCGGCCTACGCGACGGCGTTCGCCGCGCTGATCCTCTCCGTTCCCGACGCGCGCCTGAGCGTCCTTCGCCGAACCCCGCCCACCCTGCCGGCGAC
>DATLLK010000510.1:0-2035 GCA_035537895.1 Planctomycetota bacterium | reverse complement strand
ACCGTGAACACGTCGAGCAGGACGACTTGGTGCCCGGCAACGGCGCCTCGACGAACGTCGCCGGGCACCAAGTCGTCCTGCTCGACGTGTTCACGGTCAGCGGGGTGGGCGCCGTCCAGGTAGAGGTCGACGGGCAGGTCTACAACGTGACCGTCGGGGAGGAGTTCGGGCCCGGCAGCAACTTCGAGCTCCGTTCCACGTCCGGGAACTGTGCCTCGTTCCGGTACGGGGACGAGTCGTTCACGCTCTGCGTCACGCCCGAGAAGTAGGCCGACGCGGGGTCTGGGCCCGGCGGGCCGCCCACGGGGGGAGCGGTCGCCGGACAGCGAGGGCGGTCCCATCGGGGCCGCCCTCGCATCACTCCCGCCCCGTCCGGGCCGCGAGGGACCGTTCCCTATGATGGGCGGCATGCTGCGCATCCTCACCGCCGGTGAATCGCACGGTCGCGGTCTGGCGACGATCGTGGAAGGGCTCCCGGCGGGGGTGCCGGTCACCCGCGAGCTCGTCGAGCGCGACCTGGCGCGCCGCCGGCACGGGCACGGTCGCGGCGGACGGCAGCGGTTCGAGGCCGACGCGTTCGAGTTCCTCGCGGGCGTGCGGCACGGCCGGACGATCGGGGCGCCGATCGCGATCACGATCCCGAACCTCGAGTTCGAGACGAAGTACGCCGAGTTGATGTCGCCCGACGGCCAGGTGGCGGAGGGCGACAAGCTCACCCGGCCCCGTCCGGGGCACGCGGATCTCGCCGGCGCGCTGAAGTACGGCTTCGACGACGTCCGCGACGTCCTGGAGCGAGCGAGCGCCCGCGAGACGGCCGCGCGCGTGGCGGCGGGAGCGTTGTGCCGTTCCTTCCTGAGCGAGCTCGGGGTGCAGATCCTGTCGCACGTGGTCCGGATCGGCAGCGTGCGCGCCCGGGGACGCGCGCCGGTGCCCGACGACATGGCGCGGGTCGATCGCTCCCCGGTCCGGTGCGCCGACCCCGCGGCGAGCGAGCGGATGGTGACCGAGATCGACCGCGTCCGCAAGGCCAAGGACTCGCTCGGCGGGGTGTTCGAGGTGCTGGCGTACGGGGTCCCGGTGGGCGTCGGGTCCTACGTCCACTTCGATCGCAAGCTCGACGCGCGGCTGGCGGCGGCCCTGATGTCGATCCAGTCCGTGAAGGGCGTGGAGGTCGGCGACGGCTTCGCGACGGCGGCACGGGGGGGGTCGCGAGCACACGACGAGATCGTGCCGGCGCCCGGCGGCGGATCCCGCCGGCGGACCGCCCGTGCGGGCGGTATCGAGGGAGGGATGGCCACGGGCCAGCCGATCCGTCTGCGGGCGGCGATGAAGCCCTTCTCGACGGTGCCGCGACCGCTGCGGACGGTGGACCTGCGGACCGGCGAGGCCGCGACCGCGATCACGCAGCGCACCGACGCGTGCGCGGTCCCGGCGGGCGGGGTGGTCGGCGAAGCCGTGGTGGCCCACGTCCTCGCGGATGCGATGCTCGAGAAGTTCGGTGGCGACTCGCTCGAGGAGACCAGGTCGAACATGGCGCGCTACCTGGAGGGGCTGCCGTGATCGTGTACTTGGTGGGGATGCCGGGATCGGGGAAGTCCACCGTCGGCGCCGAGCTCGCGGGGCGTTACGGCGTCCCCTTCATCGACCTCGACGCCGAGGTGGAGCGGGCCGAGGGCCGGACGGTCGCGGCGATCTTCGCGGAGGACGGCGAGGCCGCCTTCCGCGCCCGGGAGGCTCGCGCGCTCCTCGAGGCCTCCACCCAGGACCCCACGGTCGTCGCGTGCGGCGGCGGTGTCGTGCTCGAGCCCGCGAACCGGATCGTCCTGCGGAACACGGGCATCGCGGTGTTCCTCGACGTCGGGATCGACCGGATCCGTGAGCGGGTCACGCCCGGGGCGGACCGGCCGCTGATCCGCGAGGCGGGTGACCTGGAACGGCTGCTCGCCGAACGTGAGCCGCTCTACCGGGAGTTCGCCGGGCACGTGGTGGCCGCCGAGGGTCCGCCCGGCGAGGTCGCGGACGCGATCGTGGAGGA
>DATLLK010000509.1:0-2000 GCA_035537895.1 Planctomycetota bacterium | reverse complement strand
GCGTCGAGGACGTAGCGCACCGCCAGCGAGTGCGACACCGCAAGCACGACGTCTTCGGGGCGGGCGAGCAGCTCGTCGAGTGCGTCCGCGTAGCGAGCGGCCGCCTCCGCCCGGCTCTCTCCTCCGCCGGGGCACGGCGCGTCCGGCGGGTGACTCCAGGCCCAGGTGCGATATGCGGCCAGCGATCCGCCCTCGAAGGCGCCGAAGCCGATCTCGTCGAGGCCCGCGAGCACGAGCCGGGGCACCTCGTGCTCGCCGAGCGCGAGCTCGAGCGTCTCCTGCGTGCGCACAAGCCGGGGGGCGACGCCGAGGTCGAGCTCGGGCCCGGCGAGCGCCTCGCGGAGCGCCAGCGCCTCTCCGACCCCCTGCTCCGTCAGGCCGGCACCGGGCGGCGTCGAGCTGACCGCGTCGTCGGCGTTCGTGCGGGCGTGCGCGTGGCGCACGAGCACGAGCGTCCTCAAAAGAGCACGCTGCGGTAGTCGAGCACGTGCTCCATCCCGATCGTCTCGTAGAGGCGGATCGCGGGCGTGTTCTCGGAGCGGACGAAGAGGCAGACGGCCGGCACGCGCGCGAGGAGGAGCCTGACGAGATCGCGGAGCGCGCGGGCCGCGTTGCCCTGCCTGCGGGCCGGCGGGTCGACCCAGACCTGCTGGAGCTGGACCGCCTGCGGCGTCCAGGCGGACGCCTCCGCCTTGAAGAGGATCACCCCGTCCTCGACCCACACCCAGGAGCGGCCCTCCTCGATCTGCGCGCGCGTGCGCCAGCGGAAGCCGTTCGGGTCACGCCGCAGGGGGTCGACGGAGAGCTCCTCGAAGTGGGCGCGCGCGCATGCGGGCACGAGCACGTCGAGGTCGGAGCGCCTCGCCTCGCGCAGCCCGGTGCCGCCCGACTCGGGCGGCTCGCGGATGACGTAGACCGGCTGGCCGAGGCGATCCTCGCGTGCGCGGCCGAGCTTGCGCCGGCCCGACTCCCAGAGCTCCGACACCGCCTCTTGCTCGCCGATAAGCATCCGCGGGGCAGCACGACCCGCCTCGTCCGCGAACGCGTCGCAGCCGCTGCCGGAGGGGACGACGTTCGTTCCGAGGTGACACAGGGCGCGCAGGGTGCCGTCGTCGTTCTCGACGCCGGCGAACCGGCCCTGGCCCCGACGGGCGACGTCCTCGAGGAACACGCGCTCGATCGGGCTCTCCGCGCAGTAGGCGAGGATCTGCTTGGTCGAGGGCTCCACGACGTGGACACGCATCGCGCGGAACCTTAAGGCCTGCCCCTGCCTCCCACGGGCCCCGTGCGCGAAGGGGCACTAGAGTCCCGCCATGCCAATCCACGTACGTGCGAACCAGGGTGACTACGCCGAGGCCTGCCTCCTTCCCGGCGACCCCCTCAGGGCGAAGCACATCGCCGAGACCTTCCTGGACGAGGTCGTCCAGCGGAACTCCGAGCGGGGGATGCTGGGCTATTCGGGAACGTTCCACGGGAAGCCGGTCTCCATCCAGTCGAGCGGGATGGGCTGCCCGTCGGCGGCGATCGTGATCGAGGAGCTCGTCCAGCTCGGGGTCGAGAAGCTGCTGCGCGTCGGGACGTGCGGCGGTCTCCAGCCCGATCTCGGGATGGGCGACCTGATCATCGCGCTCTCGGCGACGCCCGCGGACAGCACCGCGCTGCACTACGTCGGGGGGGAGCCGCATGCCCCGACCGCGGACTTCGGCCTCGTCCACGAGGCCGTCCACCAGGCGAAGGAGCTCGGGAAGCCGGTGCGCGTCGGCCCGATCGTCTCGAGCGACATCTTCTACCAGCCGGATCCGGGCCTCGCCTCGCGCTGGTCGGAGCGAGGGATTCTGGCGGTCGAGATGGAGGCGGCAGTGCTGTTCACGCTCGGCGCGTTGCGGAAGATCCAGACGGGCTGCATGCTGCTCGTCTCGGACGTCGTCGTCGACGGCGAGTTCGTCCGGATCACCGACGAGGAGATGCGGGCGGCGGTCGACCAGATGACGGAGCTGGCC
>DATLLK010000508.1:0-5937 GCA_035537895.1 Planctomycetota bacterium | reverse complement strand
TCGAGCGCGTGACGGTCTCGGTGGACGGCGACGAGCGCACGCACGAAGCCGTGCGGGGGATCCCGCTCGCGCGGACGCGCGCGGCCGTCGAGCGCCTCGTGGCCGCGCGCGACGCCGCGGGGGCGCGCACGGCGGTGGACGTCTCGATGGTCGTGGCGCCGGAGACCGAGGCGGGGACCTCCTCGTTCCTCGCCTCGTTCCGCTCGCTGGCCGACCGGGTCCAGACGATCCCTCTCCTGACGCGCGGGGTGCGGCGGACCCGCTGTCGCGAGCCGTGGCGGGGCGGCCTCGTCGTGCTCCAGGACGGTCGCTGCACCGTCTGCTGCGTGGACCACGACGGGGAGCTCGCGGTGGGGGACGCGCGCAAGGAGGACCTGACGTCCATCTGGAACGGTCCCGCGATGCGGGACCTGCGCCGCGCGCACGCCACGGGTCGGCTCCCTCCCATCTGCGCGGGGTGCACGGAGCACCCGACGGACGCCGCCGCCCCGCGCTTCTCGACGGGCAGGGCGCGTTGACCGGCTGGCGGCGCCAGTACGGCGACGTCCTGCGCGACCGGCTGGCGCGAGCGGACTGGCTCGGGCTCGCGGGGCTCGCGACCCGCTGGCTCGGGACCGTCGTGTCGCCCCGCGCCCGACGGCCGCGCGCGGGCCCGGCGCTCGGGACGCTCCTCGTCACCTACCGCTGCAACCTCCGGTGCCGCGTGTGCGACCTGCCCGACCGCGCGATCGCGCGTCGGCGCGCGGGCGACCGGGAGCTCGACACGGCGGAGCTCCGCGGGGTCCTGCGCGACTTCAAGGCGATCGGGACGCTCGGGCTGGGTGTCACGGGCGGCGAGCCGATGCTCCGCGACGACCTCCTCGAGCTCCTCGGCTACGGCGCGAGCCTCGGCCTCCACGTCCACCTGAACACGGACGGCTTCCGCGTGGACGACGCGGCCGCGCGGGCGCTCGTGGCGGCGGGCGTGCGCAGCGTCAACGTGTCGATCGACGGGTCGAGCGCCGCGGAGCACGACGCGGCGCGCGGGCGGGCGGGGGCCTTCGACGACGCCGTCCGCGCGCTCTCCGCGCTGCGGCGAGCCCGCGGCCACCGTCGCGGACCGCGCCTTACGGCGGTGACGGTCCTGACGCACAGGAACGTCGCCGGCGTCGGGGCGGTCGCGTCGACGGCGCTGGCCGCGGGCGCCGACCGCCTCGGCGTGATCCCCGTCCACGACTTCGGACAGGGGGAGCCGGCCGCCGATCGCGACGCCGTCGCGCGGGGGACCGAGGCGCTGCGCGACCTGCGGTCGCGAGGCATCCTCGACAACAGCAACGCCTACCTCGACCTCCTCCCCCGCGCGATGCGCGGGGAGGCGTCCCCGCTCCGGTGCTGGGCGCCGTACGTGTCGGCCGTCGTCGACTGCTACGGCGACGTGTTCCCGTGCTTCCCCCTGATGGAGCGCCACCGACCGGCGGGACGGCTGCCGCTGGCGGCGCTGTGGCGTTCGGCCGCCTACCAGCGCGAGCGCGAGCGGCTCGCCGGCTGCACGGCCTGCCTGTGGAACTGCCACACGGAGATGAACCTCGTCCTCCCGCAGGGCCGGGCGGGCGCCGCCCTCCACCCGAAGCGGGATCCCGCGGGGGCCGTCGCGTGAACCTCGGGCTCGCCAAGGGACTCGACCGGATCGCAGGCCGCGGGCTCGCGGGCGCGATCGCCGCGGCGGACGCCGTCGTGGAGGCGCTCCGGCCGACGCCCTCGCCGGTCGAGGAGGTCCGCACGGTCCTCGTGCAGAAGTTCTGGGGCGTCGGGAACTGGGCGCTGCTGCGCCCCATCCTCATGGACCTGCGCGCGCACCGGCCCGCGGCCCGCCTCGTCGTCGTGACGCTGGAGGCGAACCGGCCGCTCGTCGACGACCTCGCCGACGAGGTCGTGCTGCTCCGGGCGAAGGGCCTGCTCCCGCTCGCGGGGGACCTCGCGCGCGCGCTGCTGCGCGTGCGCCGCGCGGCGCCCGAGGTGTCGCTCGACTTCGAGCAGTTCGCGTCCGCCGGGGCGCTGCTCGCGCGCGCCGCGGGGATCCCGCAGCGCATCGGGTTCTCGAGCGGGTCGCGCGCGCGCGACGCCCTGCTCACCGCACGCGTGCCGTTCCGCCGCGACGTCCACGCCGCGCGCTCGTTCCGGGACCTCGCGGAGGCGGCCGGCGTGCCGCGCGGGCCCTACGTGCCGGGCGGGCTCGCGCCGTCCCCGCGCGGCCTCGCGGAGGCCGCGCGCGTCCTGGAGGAGGCCGGGCTCGCGCACGCGGGCCCGCTCGTGGTGCTCCATCCGGGCAGCGGCGACAATTTCCCGGGGCGTCGCTGGTCGGCCGCGGGCTTCGCGGCGGTCGGCCGCCTCGCCGCCGCACGGCACGGCGCGCGCGTCGCGATCACGGGCAGCGCCGCCGAGGCGGCGCTCTGCCGCGGCGTGGCCGAGGCGATCGGCCCGGGCGCCGCCTCGGTCGCCGGCAAGACCGGGCTCGAGGGCCTGATCGGCATCCTCGGCGGGGCACGGGCGCTCGTCAGCAACGACACGGGACCCGTCCACCTCGCCTCCGCCCTCGGACGGCCCGTCCTCGCCCTGTTCGGGCCGAACACGCCGACGCTCTACGGACCGCTCTCGCCGGGGAGCCGGGCGTTCTTCGTGGGGCTCCCGTGCAGCCCGTGCCTCACCACGGACAACTACCGCTCGAGCCGGTGCCGCCTCCACACGTGCATGGCGGCGATCCCCACGGGCGAGGTGGCGACCGCGCTCGACCGCCTGCTCGCGGGCGCCGCGTCGCCCGAGGCTCCGTGCGCCGCCGCGTCCTCCTAGCCGCCCTGCTCGTCGCCGGCGCGGCCGTCCTCGCCCACGCGCGAGGCCTGGCCGGCGGGTTCGTCTACGACGACCACCGCTTCATCGTGCGCAACCGCGCGATCGAGAGCCTCGAGGATCCCGGCCGCTTCTTCACCGACCCCGGGACGGCCGGCGCCGCGCAGGGCGTCGAGCCCGACGTCTGGCGGCCGCTCAGGACCCTCGCGTTCGCCGTGGACCGCGCCCTGTTCGGGCTCGCTCCCTTCGGCTGGCACCTCGCCGGCGTCGCGCTCCACGCGGCGAACGCCGTCCTGGTCTGGCTGCTCCTGCTGCGCCTCCTCGGTCGTTCGCCCGCGCGGAGCGACCCGGGCGAGGCCGCCACGCGCCTGCGCGCGTGCACGCTCGGCGCCCTCGTGTTCGCCCTGCACCCGGCCACGGTGGAGGCCGTCGCCTGGGTCTCGAGCCGGGGCGACCTGCTCGCCTGGTTCTTCGTCCTCCTCGCCTTCGAGGCGCTCCACCGCCCCGGCCGCCTGCGCACCGCGCTCGGAGCGCTCCTCCTCGCGCTCGCGTGCCTCTCGAAGGAGTCGGCCGTCATCGCGTTCGCGCTCCTCCCGCTGCGCGACGCCGCTCTCCCGGCCGACGTCCGCCCGCCGCGGGCGACGACCTGGGCGCGGACCGGCCTGCTCGCCGCCGTCACGGCGGCGTACTTCGTCGCGCGGCAGTCCGTCATGCCCGCCGCGCCCGACCTGCCGCCGCTCGCCCAGACCGACTTCCCCGACGGCGGCCGCCTCGCGGCGACGCGCGGCATGCTCGCGTCGGTCCTCTGGTACGCGAAGGTGCTCGTCTGGCCGTTCGGCTTCCCCTTCGACCGCAACGTCCACACGGATCCCGTGCCGCTCTCCTTCGGCGACCCGACCGTGGTCGCGGGCGCAGGGATCCTCGTCTCGGCGGTCCTCGCCGGCGTCCTCGCGTGGCGGCGGGCACGCCCGGCCGCGGGCTTCGGCTGGCTCGGCGCCCTCGTGGCGATGATCCCGGTGAGCAGCGTGCTCGTCCCGCTGAAGGCGTTCGCCGCGGAGCGCTTCCTGTACCCGGCGCTCCCGTGCCTCGTCGCCGTCCTCGCCGCCTTCGGCGTGCGGGCCGCCTTGCGCGCGCCCGCCCGGCGGCGGCGTCTCGCGATGGCGGCGGGCGCGGCCCTGGTCGCGGGGCTCGGGCTCCTCGCCTGGCACCGCACGGGCCCCTGGCGCGACGACGCGTCGCTCTGGGCCGCCGTCCTCCGCGAGGAGCCGATGAACCCGCGCGGCTGGGAGGGGGTCGGCTTCGAGCACCTCCGCCACGGGCGACTCTCCGAGGCGGAGCGCGCCCTGTCCACGTACCGCGAGTTCCAGCCCCTCGACGGCAAGGCCCACGCGCAGCGCGCGGCCCTCTTCCTCCGTCTCCACCAGGACCTGACGGGCCTCGACGCGTCGGCGGAAGGGTGGGAGGGAGTGAAGGCCCCGCGGTTCGTCCTCGCGCAGGCGATCGCCGAGAGCCGGACCGCCGTCGAGATCTGGTCGCGGATCGGGCTCGCGCGCGGGCGCGGGGACCGGGCGCTCCTTCGCGCGACGCTCGAGGGGTGGCGCACGGCGGCGCTCGAGTACGGCGACCTCGGGGAGGCGCGCCGGGCGAACGACCTCCTCGTCGCCGACGACGCGTCGGACGGCGGGGCCGTCGCGTACGGGCAGCGGCGCGTGCGCGCGATCCTCGCGCTGCTCGTCCTCGAGGCGCGCGTGCACGACGACGTCCGCCGCGACGTCGCGCGGCGGCGCGTGCGGGCCGAGCTGCTTCGCGACGCGGGCGTCGACCCGGGGCTCTCGGATGCGGAGGTGCGGGACGCGCTCCTGCCCTCCCTGTCCGCGCTCCTCGCGGAGCGGCCGTCCGACCATGCGCTTCGGCGGCACCGCGTGAAGGCGCTGCTCCGGCGCGCGGAGCAGGGCCCGGCCGACCGGCGGGCTGCCGACCTCGCGATGCTCGAGTCCGACCTCGACGTCCTCGTCCGGGCGTTCCCGGCGGAGCCCGGCCTTGCCGAGACGCTCACGGCCGTCCAGGCGCGGCGGGGGCCGCGGTGAGCGCGCTGCGCTCCGCGCGCGCGTTCGCGTCGCTCGCGGGGGCGATCCTGCGCGCGAACCTCGGACGGCCCCGCCCCTTCAAGGCGACGCTCGTGCTGACCGAGCGCTGCGACTGCCGCTGCGAGATCTGCCGGATCTGGGAGAAGCCGAAGGGCCCCGAGCCCTCGCCGGCCGACGTCGCCGCCTTCCTCCGCGGGGCCGGGACGATCCGGTGGCTCAACCTGACGGGCGGGGAGATCTTCCTGCGCGACGACGTCGAGGCCGTGGTCGAGGCCGCGGTGTCGGCGGAACCGCGCCTCGCCGTCCTCGACTTCCCGACGACCGGGCAGCGCACGGAGCGCATCGTCCCCGCCGTCGAGCGCATCGCTCGGCTCGGCGTGCCGCGGTTCTTCGTGACGGTGAGCGTCGAGGGCCCGCCCGCGCTCCACGACCGGCTGCGGGGACGTCCCGGCGCCTTCGACCGGATGACGGCGACCTACGAGGCGCTTCGCGGGATGCGCGGCGTGCGCGCCTTCCTCGGCATGACGCTCTCGGACCGCAACGAGCACGCGGTCGACGCGACGTTCGACGCGCTCGCCCGCCGCCTGCCGGGCTTCTCCGAGCGCGAGATCCACATGAACGTGGCGACGCGCAGCGGCCACTACTACGACAACCTCGCCACGGGCGTGCGGCCCCCTTCGCGGCCCGCGGCGGCCGTGCGCCGCGTCCTGCGACGGCGGCGGGCGCGCCCGGCGTCGCCCACGGACTGGCTGGAGGCCACGTACCTGTCGCTCGTGCCCCGGCACGTCCGCACGGGGCGCAGCCCGCTGCCGTGCGCGAGCCTCTTCACGAGCGTCTTCCTCGCGCCGTCGGGGCAGGTCCACCCGTGCACCGTATACGAGCGGCCGCTGGGCGATGCCTACCGGACGCCGCTCACGCAACTCCTCGCCTCGCCCGAGGCCGTCGCGGCGCGACGGGCGGTCGCGGAAGACCGGTGCCCGGGTTGCTGGTCGCCCTGCGAGGCGTACCAGACGATCCTCTCTCGACT
>DATLLK010000507.1:0-16564 GCA_035537895.1 Planctomycetota bacterium | reverse complement strand
TCGCGAAGCTGCGCTTCTAGTCCGGAGCCCTCGCGGGGTCTAGCGCCTCGGCGCGGGGACGTTTCCGCCGGGCCCCGTCGGTGCGCACGGAGGCGTCGGCGGCGGCGGCGGCGGCACGGGCGCCGCGGGCGCTACGGGCGGCGCGGGCACACCGGGCGCTGCGGGAGCGACAGGGGCGCCGGCAGCGCCCGGCCCGAAGGACGCAACGTCGAGGAGAGGCAGACCCAGGAGGCGAGTGCCGGTCCCCTTGCCGCGGACGCGCACGGACGGTTCCGCCGCGAGCGCCTTCAGGTCGCCCGACGCCCAGCGCAGCGCGTGCGCGGGCTTGCCGTCGACCCAGAGCACGAACGCGCCGCCGCCCTCCCACCCGGGCGCGGGCTCCCACCGCACGACGCCGGTGGCATCGACGGAGTCGAGCTTCGGGGCCGGCGCAGCCGGGGCGGCGGGGGGCGCCTGGCCCATGCGGCGCTTCGCGAGGATGTCGTCGGCGAACGCGACGCGCATCTGCTGCTCACGGTCGAGGTCCTCGATGAGCACCCGGGCGAGCGCCTTCGTGCGGTCCGCCGCGGAGGGCTTGCTCTCGAGGACCGTGGACAGCCGGTCCTCGAGCGCCGCGACGGGCGCGACGTCGTAGCCGCCGCCACCGCGCAGGTCCGCGAGGGCCTTGGCGACCGCTCCGATCTCCGCGCGCACCGCCGCGTCATCGGCGTCCGACGTGGTCCGGGCGAGCGCCCTGTTGCGCAGCTCTTCGCGCACCGTGCGCTCGGCCCGCGCCCCCTCGACGCGCGCGAGGTTCTCCGACAGGGGCCCGACCTCCTTCACGAAGGCCGAGTGGACGTACGCACGGATCTCCTCGGGCGCCTCGACCCAGGTCCACTCGCCTTCGCGCGCGAGCACGGGAAGGACGGTCCCGCGCGCGAGCAAGTCGCGGAACGCGGGGTGCTCGGTGCCGGGACCCCGCCGCAGGTTCACCTCGTCCGCCTCGACGCGCACGTGCTCGTCGTCCACGGGCACGGTCAGCTCGGTCGAGACGGCGCCGGAGAAGCCCGACGGCATCCGCACGCCGAGCCACTCCCCCGCCCGCTCGACGATCAGGAGCACCGTGCCCTGGGGCATCTGCGTGACGGCCGCGTCGTCCTGACGCGGGCCCGCGCGCAGGTTCACCCGGTCGCCGGACACGAGGGCGACGACGGGCTCCGGCTCGGCCGGCGCGGGGGTCGGCTCGTCGGCTCGGGCGGCCGGGACGGCGAGGACGAGGATCGTCCAGAGGGCGAAGCGGGACCGCAAGCGCATGGGGCCTCCGTTGACCGCCGGGCCGCGCGAGGATTCGATGCGCGCCCCGATCACCCCGCGAGGGTACCCATGCCTGCCGACGACGACGCGCCCTTCCCGTACATGCGCTGGGCGAAACGCCACCTGACGGACCACGGAGGCAGCAACCTGGGCATGAGCGGGATCGCGGCGCTGACCTCCCGCGAGGTCCCGCTCCCCGCGTCGCTCGACTGGTGGGCTCCCGAGGGGGAGCACGGCGACCCGGACCTTCGGACGGCCATCGGAGCCCGGTACGGCGTCCCCCCGGACCACGTCTTCGCGACGGTCGGCTCCTCCCTCGCCAACTTCCTCGTCTACCTGGCCGAGGCCCGGGGCGCGGCGGTCGCCGTCGAGACGCCGGGCTACGAGGCGCTCCTGCGGCTGCCGGAGGCCGTGGGCGCCCGTCTCTCGACCTTCCGCCGCGTCGAGGAGCGCGGCTGGCGCATCGACCCGGACGACCTCCGGGGGGCGGTCGGGACGGGGACCCGCCTCCTCGTCGTGACGGACCTGCACAACCCCACGGGCGCCCGGCTGCACCCGGACGACCTCGCGCTCCTGATCGAGGAGGCCGAGCGCGTGGACGCGGCGGTCCTCGTGGACGAGGTCTACCTCGAGCTCGACCTGACGCCTCGCCGCACGGCGGCCCTCGCCCACCCGCGCGTGATCGTCACGAACAGCCTCACGAAGGCGCACGGGCTCGGCGGCCTGCGCGTCGGCTGGATCCTCGGGTCGCCCGGCCGGATCGAGCGGATCGCGCGGTGGAACGACCTCGTGTGCCCGGCCCACCCGGTCGCGTCCGTCGCCGTGGCGAGGGCGTTCCTGCCGCGGGCCGACGCGTTCCTCGCGCGCACGCTGGCGGCGATCCCCGGGCGGCTCGAGACGGTCGACGCGTGGGTCCGCTCGCGTCGCGACGTCACGTGGTGCCGCCCCGACGGGGGCATCACGGGGTTCCTCCGGCTCGAGGGCGGGCTCGACGGCGACCGCCTGGCCGAGCACGCCTTCGGGGCGCACGGCGTGCGCGTCGTCCCGGGGTCGTTCTTCCAGTCGCCCCGCCACGTGCGCATCTCGTACGGCCTGCCCGAGGCGCGCCTCGCCGAGGGGCTCGTCGCCCTCGGACGCGCGATCGAGGACCTCACGTAGCACGTGGCCCGGAGAGGGCTCGTCGGTCAGGCGGCTTCGGCGGCGGCGCTCTTCATCGCCGAGTCGTGCACCATTCCGGCGATCATCACCATCGCCTGGAAGCCCCAGAAGTAGATGATCCACAGCCACAGGCCGCTCGTGAACCCGTAGGAGTGCAGGCCCACCCCGAGGAGGTTGACCCCCCACCACGAGAACACGACGACGCAGCCGGTGAAGATCGAGGCGATCGCGAACCCCGTCGCGCGCAGGTAGCCGCCCATGCGTCCGTGGAACAGCGCGATCTGGGACAGGCAGATCAGCAGGGCGCCGTTCTCCTTCGGGTCCCAGCCCCAGAAGCGGCCCCACGATTCGTTGGCCCAGATGCCCCCGAGGATCGTCCCGACGACCGAGAAGATCAGGCTGAACGCCTGCACGCCGTACGTCATGCGGTGGAGGTGCACGTAGAAGTCGGGGTCGCCCCTCTTCAACCCGAACAGGCGTCCGAGCACGAAGAGGTTGGCGACGAAGCTCGCGAGCAGGGCGGAGCTGTAGCCGATCGCGATGCACACCACGTGCGTCGCGAGCCAGAAGTTGGTGTCGAGGACGGCCACGAGCTGCGGCATCGTGTCCTTGGCGTCGCCGAGCTCGTAGCGCGACGCGATGAAGAGGCCGACCGCGCCGCCGAAGGGCGCGAGCGCGAAGCCGATCCCCCTGCGGTTGATCGCCTCGAGGGCGATGGAGGCCGAGACGAGGACGGCGAAGATGAACAGGATCGTCTCGTAGAGCGTCGTGACGGGGGGCCGCTCGCGCAGCACGCACCGGATCACGATGCCCGTGACGTGGATCCCGAGGGCGAGGACGATCGGCGCCCACGCGACCCACTTGAGCCACCGCGCGCTGACGACCCACGTGAGCGCGACCAGGAGGAACCCGAGGATGTAGAGGTAGAGGGCCCGGTTGAAGGGGTCGAACTTCGTCAGGAGGACCTCGAGCGGGACCTTGTCGTACTCGCCGCGCGCCGAGGCCAGCCGCTCGACCCGCTCGTGCGTCTCCTCCATCGCCGCGAGCGCCCGGGCCGGCTCGTCGATCGAGCCGACGAGCCGCTCGAGGCTCGCGATCACCGCCACGTGCTCCGGCGCGACGCGCTCCCCGGCGCGCGCCATCATGGCCACGTGGGCGGGCGTCAGCCACTCGGGCTCGCGCCCGGCGGAGCCCGTCGGCGGAAGGAGCGAGAGGAGGTCGGACCAGCGGGTGCGCTCGTCGACGGCCTGGAGGACCGCCATCGCGCCCTCCGAGACGCGGGCTCCACCTCGCGGCTGGAGCTCGGGGAGCCGCGGGAGCAGCTCGGACAACGGCACGCTCTCGGCGCCCGGGAACATCTCCGCGAGGACGGGGAAGTCCTTCACGGCGAAGGGCTCGCGCGCGAACTGGAGCAGGACCGCGAGCCGCTCCCACGTCGAGAGGTTGCTGTTCACGCCGACGACGCCCTGCTCGACGGGCGAGAGGTCCTTCGGATCCTTGTGGGCCCACTCGCCCGCGAGCCGCCGGAACTCCGCGCGCGCCGGCTCCAGGTCCGCGTAGGAGTAGCGGTCGCGCTTCTTCTTGCCCTCGAGCTCCGGGAGCCGGACCGCGTCGAGGACTTCCATCGTGGCCACGACGAACATCGGGTACGTCGCGGCCCGCTCCGGGCGCGTCATGACGTCGAGCACGACCTCGAGCGCCGGGCGGTACGCCCCCTCGTCGTCGCGCGCGCCGCGGAGCTCGTTCAACCGCAGCATCGTGAAGTTGGCCCAGGTCTGCAGCGGCATCACGCGCCCGCCCTCCTGGACGGGCAGGGCCGCCGCGAGCTCGAGCGCCCGGGCGGACCACGGGGTGCGGGCCTGCCGCGCCTCCGCGGTGCCGGCGGAGGGCTTTCCGGCCGACGCGGGCGCGGCGAGCAGGAGGACCGGCGCGAGGACCAGGAGCGCGGCGAGCGCCGCCGGGACCCACGCGCGGCGACCGCCGCGGGCCGAGGGCGGGAGGAGCGGGGCGACGGGGTTCATGCGCGGGCCTCCGCGCGCGAGGGGCGGGAGGCCGCCTCGCGGCGCAGGTGGTAGTAGAGCTTGACGCAGAAGTGCAGGAGGAGCCCGAAGGCGATGATGGCGCAGGCCACGATCGGGACGCGGTCGGTCGGGTTGCGCACGACGCTGAACACGCTCCACGGGGGCAGGTCCTGCGGCTCGTCCGGGCCCGGGCCGTAGCCCGACTGGTAGAGCGTGTAGCCGCGGTGGCGCAGCGGCTCGTTCATCGTGATGTGGCGCTTCTCCGATACACCCGCCTCCGTCTTGGTGACGTAGGAGGAGTACTCGGCGGGCATCGACGTGCCGGGATGGTCACGCTTGACGAAGCGGTCGAGGCGCACGGCGAACGGCAGCTTCCACTGCTGCTTGCGCGTCTCCACCTCGTAGCGCTTCCCCGCGACCCACGCGACCCACGGCCCGCGCTCGCGCCCCGACGTGAGGCCCTGCACGGGGGCCGACCCGTCGTGGGGCACGAGGGTCACGTACGCGCCCGGCACGTTGCGCTCGGCCTCCCTGGCCGGGTCGAGCGAACGGAGCATCACGCCGTCCACGCCCTCGCCCGAGGTGGCGGCCCGGACCTCGGTGTTGCGCGCCCAGTCGGTGACGACGACGTCGAAGGGGAGCGCGTCGTGCGTGCGGACGACGCTCCCGCCGTTCGCGGCGCGCTTCAGGTCGGCCTGCGGGATCACGTACTCCTTCGCGCCCGGACCCGGGTCGTCGCGCACGGCGAGCTCCCAGTCCGTGTGGCTGAAGAACACGTCGCCCGCCTCGGTCAGGGAGAGCGCGAGGTAGCCCTTGTCGGAGCGCGAGTGCTCGATCGCCGAGCCGACGAGGAGCACGACGATGCCGAGGTGGGCGACGAGGATCCCGACCTTGCGCCACCCGAGGCGCATGCGGAGCACGCCGCCGACGAGCAGGTTGACGAGCAGCAGGGAGAGCAGGAGGGCGCCGCCCGGCAGCGGAAGTGGGATGCCGCCCGGGAGCCTCTCGATGAACCCGATCGACTCGAAGTACTTGCCCTGGACGTCGTAGAGGCTCATGTGCTGCTGCGCCAGGGTGCCGAGCAGCACGACGAGCAGGAGCAGCATGAGGATCACGCACGCGAGGCCGTACGACCCGATGCTGCGCAGCACCCGCTCCGGTAGGCCGCGCGCGGCGCGGGGCGCGGCCGCCGACACGGGGATCGGCGGCGTCGCGTGCGGGGGCGCCTGGACGGGGGCGCTCATCGAGAGGCCTCCAGCGACCGGCAGAACGCCTCGAAGGCGTCCCGCTGGGGCCGCATCTCCGACGCGGGACCGGTCATCTTCACGAACACGCTGTCCGTCGCGCGCTCGACCACGAGCCCGTAGAGGAGCGCGTCCTTCTCCTTCACGCCGCGCATCGGGTCGTCGAGGCTCCCCTCGAGCACGACGAGCACGCCCTGCGCGCCGAGCGCGGGGAGCCGCGGCAGGGCGTCGATCTCGGCCTTGCCCGCCGGCTCGAGCCCCATCTGGTCGCGCCAGCGGTTGACGTTGGCGACCGTGCCGCCCGCGGCGCCGCCGAGCACGCTCACGTAGCACTCCGTGCCGGACGTGCCCTGCGGGACCAGCGTCACCACGCGCATCGGGCGCTCGGCGCTCTCGATCCAGCCCGCCGGCGCGATCCACCGGAGCGGCCCCGCGGAGGGCGCGGCGGAGGGCTTGCTGGCGGCCGCCTCGCCGTGGCCCGTCGACGCCGCGGGGCGGACCGAGCGTGCGAAGGCCCGGAACCGCTCCTTCTCCGCGTCGACGACGGCGGCCGGGCCGACCATCTTCACGAAGACCGACGTCGCCGGCAGCACGGCGGCGAGCCCGAGCATCTTCCACCCGGCCTGCGCCGCGCCGCCGCGCATGCCCCCGTACGTGCCCTCGAGCTCGATCAGCGCGCCGTCGCGTCCGAGGAACGGCTCGCGCGGCAGGGCGGCGATCGCGGCGTCGTCGACGGGCTCGAGCCCCATCTGCCCCCGCCACCGGTTCACGTTGTCCTTCAGCGACCCACCCGCCGTCGCCAGCGTGCACTCGGCCTTCCCCGCGACGCGAAAGCCCGCCTCGCGCATCGGCGCCGGGGGAAGCGCCTCCCAGCCCTCCGGCGTCTCGAACTCCCACGCGACCGAACGACGGGGCACCGCTTCGTCGCCCCCGCCGTGCGGATCTTCCTGGAACCGCTGCCGTGTCGTGGTCTCGGGCGCGCGCGGCCGTGTCGCGGAGCGCTCGCGCACGTCCGTGATGGGCCCCTCGTCCTTCCCGCACGCCGCGAGGAGACCGCTCGCCGTCAGGAGCACGAGGAGCCGGCTGACCCGGGGGGTCACGCGACGGCGCCGGGGCTCCGGGGCGTCGTAGAGAGCGGGGTCCGGGTTTGAGGGGGGCATGGATCCTCGTGGAGCGGGGCGCCGGCCTCGCGGGTCGGCATGCTCGACGGGGCATAGCAACTCGGCGACCGAAGTGGAGAAAGTATAGGTGCGAACCGGCCGGGGTACGTCAGGCTCCGAGGGGTTGAACCGACGCCCGCCAGGCACCGAGCGCCGCTTCCGCGACGCGACGCCACGCGACGCCCGTTCGTTCCCCGGCGAGGCGGCATTCCTCGTACTCCGGGGTCGCCTCCTCCCCGGTCGGGGTCGTCCGCACCTTCACGTGGATGGGCCCGTAGGGGGTCGTGACGAGGACGGCTCGGCGAGCGAGGACCGTTCGGGCGACCGTCCGCCGCCGCACGCCGAGCGTCGGCGTCTCGCGGAAGAGCGACGCCTCGAGCGCCGCCACGTCGGACGGCGCCGCGAGGACGGACAGCACCACCCCCGGTCGGCCCTTCTTCATGGTGACCGGCGCCGCCCACGCGTCGAGCGCGCCGGCTTCGATGGCGGCCTCGATCGCGTGCCCGATCTGCTGCCCCGTGGCGTCGTCGAGGTTCGTCTCGAGGAGCACCGCGTCCGAGACCTCGGGCTCGTCCTCGACCTCGCCGAGCACGAGGCGCACGACGTTGGGCAGCCGCCCGCCCGGGTGGTCGCCCGCGCCGAGCCCGACGGTCCGCGGCACGAACCCGACCGGTGGCAGGGCGCCGCGGGAGAGCGCCCGCACGAGCGCCGCCCCCGTCGGCGTCACCTGCTCGAAGGTCTCCCCCGACGGCCACGTCGGGTGGCCCGACATCAGGTGCGCGACGGCCGGCGCGGGGAGCGGCAGCTCGCCGTGCGCCGCCCGCACGCGCCCCGTGAACCACGGCATCGGGCCCGCGCGGACCTCGAGCACGCCGAGCCGCCGCAGGCCCACGCACGTGCCCGCGACGTCCACGAGCGCGTCGAGCGCGCCCACCTCGTGGAAGCGGATCTCCTCGGGCGCGACGCCGTGCACGCGGCCCTCCGCCTCGGCGAGCAGCGTGAACGTGCGGACGGCGTCCGCGACGCCCTCGGCGGGAAGACCCTTCGCCGCGCGCAGGAGCCCGAGGACGTCGGAGAGCGTCCTGTGCCCGTGGTCGTGTCCGTGGTCGTCCCCGGGACCGTGCACGTGCGCGTGGTCGTGCGGATGGCTCGCGCCCTGCGGCAGCCGCACGTCGACCTTCGTGGCGACGAGCGGCCCCTTCGTCACGCGGCGGGCCTCGAGCCGCACGCCGTCGAGACCGAGCGCCTCGACGACCTCGGTCAACGCCGCGAGCGGGAGCCCCGCGTCCACGAGGGCGCCGAGGCACATGTCGCCCGCGACGCCCGCGGAGACGTCGAGCCAGGCGACCGTCGAACGCGGGCTCACGAGCCGCCGGCGCCCGAGGCGGCGCCGATCGCCGCGTAGACCTCCGCGGCGTTGTAGGACGACCGCACGAAGGGCCCGCTCGCGACCGACAGGAAGCCGAGCGCCCTCGCCTCGCGCCCGAACGCCTCGAACTCCGCGGGCGTGACGTAGCGCTCGACGGGCAGCTGGGCCTCCGACGGGCGCAGGTACTGGCCGAGCGTCAGGATGTCGACGCGGTTCGCCCTCAGGTCGCGCATCACGCCGCGCAGGTCCTCGGCCGTCTCGCCGAGCCCCAGCATGAGCCCCGACTTCGTCCGGACGTCGGGCCGGCGCTCCTTCACGCGCGCGAGCAGCGCGAGGCTGCGCTCGTAGCGGGCGCCCGGACGCACGCGCTCGTAGAGCGCGGGCACCGTCTCGGTGTTGTGGTTGAAGATGTGGGGCCGCGCGTCCGCGACGCGGTCGATCAGCGCGGCGTCGCCGCGGAAGTCGGGCGTCAGGACCTCGATCACGGCCGAGGGCAGCGCCGACCGGACGGCGTCGATCGTGCGGACGAAATGTCCCGCGCCCTGGTCGGGGAGGTCGTCGCGGTCGACGCTCGTGACCACGACGTGGGCGAGACCCATGCGGCGCGCGGCCTCGGCGACGCGCTCGGGCTCGTCGTCGTCGAGCGGCAGCGGCTTCCCCTTGGGGACGGTGCAGAAGCGGCACGTCCGCGTGCAGATGTCCCCGAGGATCATGAAGGTCGCGGCCTTGCGGGACCAGCACTCGCCCTGGTTGGGGCAGCGGGCGCTCTGGCAGACCGTCGAGAGGCCGAGGTCGGTCACGAGCTCGCGCACCGCCCGCGTGGCGTCACCCTGCGGCAGGCGCTTGCGCAGCCACGGGGCGAGGCGTTCACGGGGCGCGGCGGGGTCCTTCAGCACGTTCGGGATCCTACCGGCGGCCGGAACGTCGTACCCGGTTCCGCCCGTCCGAGGATCCGCGCGTAGAGAGCGGCCGTCCCCTCGACGAGGCGCTCGGCGGAGTGCGCCGATTCCACCCGGCGCGCCCCCTCCGCGCCGAGGCGTGCGCGCAGGCCGGCGTCCGCCGCGAGGCGCGCGAGCGCCCGTCCGACGCCCTCCGCGCCGTCGCCCGGCGACGCGAGCAGGCCGGTCGCCTCGTGCTCGACGACGTCCGGGACGCCGCCGACGGCCGTCGAGACCACCGGTCGCCCGAGCGCCATCGCCTCGAGCAGGGCGAGCGGCGTTCCCTCCGAGGCGCTCGCGAGCACGACGAGGTCGGAGGCGAGGATCCAGTCGGGCGCGTCGCTCACGGGCCCGACGAAGACGACGTCTCCCTCGAGGCCGAGAGCGCGCGCGCGCGCGCGCGCCGCGGGGAGCAGCGGCCCGTCGCCCGCGAGCACGAGGCGCAGCGTCCCGCGCGGGAGGGATCCGATCGCATCGAGCAGCGCGAGCGGGCGCTTCACCTTCGCGAAGCGTCCGAGCCACAGCGCCACGGGCCGCCCGTCGGGCGCGACGCGCGCCCGGATCGCGCTCGCGCGCAGGGCGTCGGCGCGGGCGCGCAGGCGAGGCACGTCCAGCCCGGGCCCGATCACGACGGCGCGCGACGCGGGCACGACCCGGAAGCGCTCCACGAGGTCGCGGCGCTGGCCCTCGGAGAGGCAGACGATCGCCGCGGCGAGCGGGGCGAGGGCGCGCTCGGCGAGCCGGGCGGCCCGCCCGGCCGGGAACGGCGCGGTCAGGTGGTGCCCGTGGAAGGTGTGGACGACGGTCCGGATCCCGAGCGAGGCGGCGCACAGCCGCCCGAGCGCCCCCGCCTTGGCGAGATGCGTGTGGACGACGTCGGGCCGCTCAGCGGAGAGGCGCCGCCGCATCCAGCGAAACGCCCGGGCGTCGTCGCCCGGCCGCATCCCGCGCGAGAGGCCGGGGACCCGTTCGACGCGGACGCCGCGCCGCGCGAGCTCGTCCGCCGCGTCCTCCTCCCCGGCCTCCGGGCGCCCGACCCACACGGGGCCCTCGATGCCCCGCTCGGCGAGCCCGGGCACGAGCGCGTCGAGCTGCCGCAGCGGTCCGCCGCGGTTCAGACGCGTGATGATGCGGACGACGCGCACGGCCCCGAGCCTACCCGCGGCCGGGCCTTCAGCGGCCGAGCGCGGCGCCGAACGCCTCGAGCGCCGCCGCGACGTGGCCGTCGTCGACGTCGAAGTGCGTGACGAAGCGGATCCGGTCGGGACCCGCGGGCATGGCGAGCACCGCCCGCGCGCGCATCGCTTCGCAGAGGGCGCGAGGGTCGCGTCCCTCGACGCGCACGATGACGATGTTCGTGTCGGGGGGGCCTCCGGGCAGCGACACGCCGTCGTGCGCGGTCAGCCCGTCGGCGAGCGCGCGCGCCCGCCGGTGGTCGTCGACGAGCCGTTCCCGCATCGTGCGCAGCGCGACGAGGCCCGGCGCCGCGATCACGCCCGCCTGCCGCATGCCTCCGCCGAGGAGCTTGCGCAGGTCGTGGGCGCGCGCGATCGCCGGGCGGTCCCCCACCAGCATCGATCCGATCGGGGCGCCGAGTCCCTTGGAGAGGCAGACCATGATCGTGTCCGCCACCTCGCCGTACGCCGCGAGCGGCGTGCCCGTCGCGGCGGCGGCGTTCCACAGGCGCGCGCCGTCCAGGTGGACGCGGGCCCCCCGCTCGCGCGCGACGGCGGCGAGCGCGCGCAGGTGCGCGATCGGGACGACGGCGCCGCCGTGGAAGTTGTGCGTGTTCTCGACGAGGAGCAGGCCGCAGCGCGGACGGTGGCCCCCCGCGTCGCGGAGCGCCGCCCGGACCGCCTCGGGGTCGAGCAGCCCGCGCGGCCCCGGCATCGGGCGCGCCTGCACGCCCGCGAGCGCGGCGAGGCCGGCGAGCTCCCAGTCGTAGGTGTGCCCGCTCGCCTCGACGACCGCCTCCTCGCCCGGTCGCGTGTGCAGCATCGCCCCGATCTGGTTGCCCATGCAGCCGGTCGGGACGAAGAGCGCCGCCTCGCGACGGAAGAGACCCGCCGTCTCCCGCTCCAGCTCGGAGACGGTCGGGTCCTCGCCGTACACGTCGTCGCCCACCACGGCCTCGGCCATGGCCCGCCGCATCGCCGGCGTCGGACGCGTCACGGTGTCGCTGCGGAAGTCGGCGGTCGACGGGGTCACGGGGAAGAGCCTACGGCGCCCGCGTCCCCGGGACGAGATCCCGTCTCCGCCCGCCCGGGGTGCGCCCTAGCCTCGTGCGGCGGCGGGGGCGCTCTCGAGGCAGCGCCGGATGCGGGCGATGCCCTCGCGCAGGTTCTCGGCGCTGTTGGCGAACGAGAACCGCAGGAAGCCCTCGCCGCGGCCGCCGAAGCAGGTGCCCGACAGGCAGGCGACGCCGGCGTCCATGAGGAGTCGGTTGGCCAGCTCGGACGAGGCGAGCCCCGTGCCGTCCGTGCGGGGGAACGCGTAGAACGCGCCGCCCGGGCGTCGCGCGCGGAACCCGGGCACGGAGTTGAGGCCGTCCACGATCAGGTCGCGACGGCGGCGGAACTCGGCGACCATCGCGTCCACGGAGTCCTGCGGCCCGCGGAGCGCGGCCACGCCCGCCCGCTGCACGAAGTTCGCCGTGCAGGAGTTGCTGTTCACCATCAGCTGGGAGAAGCGCGCGGCGACGTCGCGCGGCATCACGCCGTAGCCGAGGCGCCACCCCGTCATCGAGTACGCCTTGCTGAAGCCGTCGAGGAGGATCGAGCGCTCGCGCATCCCGGGCTGCGCGACGATCGAGGCGTGCCGCCCCTCGTAGAGGATGCGCGAGTAGATCTCGTCGGACAGCACGACGAGGTCGGGGTGGCGGCGCACGATCTCGGCGATGCGCGGCAGGTCCTCCGGGGCGACGACGGCGCCCGTCGGGTTGCCCGGCGTGTTGAGGATCAGGAGCCGCGTCCGGTCCGTGACGACTCCCGCCAGCGCGTCGACGTCGATGCGGAAGTCCTCGCCCGCGGCGAGCGGCATGGGCACGCGACGGGCGCCCGTGAAGTCGAGCATCGACTCGTAGATCGGGAAGCCCGGGTTCGGGTAGACGACCTCGTCGCCCGGCTCGACGAACGCGAGGAACGCGTAGAACATGATCGGCTTGCCGCCCGGCGTCACGACCACCTCGTCGGGATGGACGGGCTGGCCGAGGCGCGCGGCGACGTGCTCCGCGACCGCCTCGCGGATCTCCACGAGCCCGGGGGCGGGCGTGTAGCCCGTGTGCCCGTCCCGCAGCGCCGCGACCGCGGCCTCGACGACGTGCGGAGGCGTCGGGAAGTCGGGCTGACCGATCTCCAGGTGGACGATGCTGCGTCCCTCGGCCTCGAGGCGCTTCGCGCGCGCGAGCACCTCGAAGGCGGTCTCGGTCCCGAGGCGCTGCATCCGTCCGGCGTACTTCATGGAGGCTCCGCGGGGAGATCGGCCCGGGAGCGTCGCGCTCGGGACGGACGGCGCGCCGACGGCCACGCACCGCTCGCCGACGACGCGCGGCGCCCGGTGGGGCGCGCGTCACGACGGGGTGGTGGAGCTGAGGGGATTCGAACCCCTGGCCTCGTGAATGCCATTCACGCGCTCTGCCAACTGAGCTACAGCCCCGGGATGGCCGTCGAGGGCGGGCATTGTGCGGCCTTCGAGGCCCCCGTCAACCTCCGGCGGCGCCCGACGATCCTCTCGCTGCGGCGGGCGTGCTCGGCCTCCGGCCTCCTCGACGGGCAGGAACCCGCCACCGGGGTCCTCGGCCTGCGCCTGCCCGCCTCGCTTCGGTCTCGTCGGGCTCGCCCAGGAGCTGCGGCCTGCCCCCGGGACGCGCGCTTGGTCGAGGCCCGGCGCGGGCGTATGCTCCGCACCGCGTCGCTCTTTCTCTCTCCCCATGCCTGCGGGTCATGCGCTCGGGTTCCTTTTGCCGCCTGCGCAGGCGGCACCGGGCGCGGAAGTGGGGTGCAAATCCCCCGCGGACCCGCCGCTGTGACCGGGGACGACCCCCGCTCGTCCCGCGAACCGTCGCGGGACGCAGCAAGCCACTGTGCGCCGGAACCACCGGCCGCGGGAAGGCGCGGGGCGAGGACGAACCGGGAGCCAGAAGACCGACCCGCAGGCGAACGACCACGACGACTCCGGTGCTGAGTCTCGGCGCGTCCCGTCGTGCCCGCGGTCCCTCCGCCGGGTCCGGCAGGCGTCGCATGGACCCGGCTCGCCCGCGACGCGGCGAGCCCCCGGAGGGAGGTGCCTTCGTGCCCCGCTCCCTCGCTCTCCTGTGCGCGCTCCTTCTCCTCTCCTTCGTCTCCGCGTGCGGCTCCGGCGGATCCGACGACCCCTACGTGCCCTTCGAGGCGCAGTTCCCCGACGAGGGACCCGGCGGCTCGCCGACGCCCCCGAGCCTGCCCCCTCCCGCGTTCCCGCGGACGCCCGTGTGGACGGAAGACGCGTTCCCGTTCGAGCGCGTCGCGACCTACGGGTCCTTCCCGAGCGACATGGACCGCCTCGGCGCCACGTTCTTCGTCACCGACGCGGACGCCGTGGAGTCCGACGGCGCGCTCGTCGTGGCCATCGACGCCAGCGGGGCCACGCCCGCGCCGTCCCTCCGCTACAGCGACACGTTCCTGCGTGCCCAGGACCTCGTGGACTCCTCGGGGGCGCCCGCCGACGCGTCGGCGCCGATCGGCTTCGGGGCCTTCCTGAACGACGTCCGCGTCGTGGCCGACGACCTGGGGTTCGTCCTCGCCGGAGCCGGCGGCTCGGACTCCTCCCCCGCCCTGTCCAACCTCGTCGTGTTCGACCCGACGACCGGGCTCGTCCGCCAGGTCATCGACCTCGCGAACGAGGTGACCGGGACGGTCGCGCTCCACGACAGCGCGGGCGCGCGCGTGACGGGCGACCGGTTCCGCCAGTCGGGCGCCGAGGGCGTCGAGTACGTGCCGACGTCCGGCGGGCGAGGCGTCCTCTTCGTCGCGATGTCGAACCTCCTGTTCGACGCGCCGTCGTTCGGAGCGGTGAAGCTGCCGGGGACCGTGCAGGTCTTCGACGTGGACCCGACGGCCACGAGCCCCGTGTCGGCGCGGCCGCAGGCGGGCGCGGCGACCCTCACCCTCTTCACGCGCGACCACAACCCGGTCGCGCTGACGCACGTCGAGGGCGCCTTCGGACGCGATCTCCTCCTCGTGACGGTCGCGGGGACGACCGCGTTCGACGCCGGGTGGAACCTCGTGCCGGTCACGCCGGCCTCCGTCGAGGTCTTCGACGTTCAGACGCTCGCGTTGCTCGGCCGGTTCGAGCTCGGCCTCGTCGGGCTCTCGGCCATTCGCCCCGCGATCGGCGAGGACGGGGCCGGGCACTTCGTCGCGTTCTTCGCCTCGAGCGTGCTGGGCGAGGTCTACCTGCTCCGGCTCGACGGCCTGCGGGAGCTGCTCCTGGACCCCGACGACGTGGAGGTGCTCCGCGGACCGAACAACCCGATCCCGATCCAGACCTCCCTCGCGGGCGGGCCCGGAGGCAACGTCGCCGGCATCGCGCTGTCGGGCGACGGACGGACGCTCGTGGTGTCGGGCTTCGGCGACTTCTTCGCGTTCCCCTCTCCGCGGCCCGGGCGCCTGTTCGCCCTCTCGCTCCCGGCGGACCTGCGCACCGGGTCGGGCTTCACGAACGACTTCGTCCCGGGCACGGCGAACATCGCGACCACCTCGGGGCGGGCGCTCGGCCCCTGCGCCGTCGCGGCCCTCCACCCGGACGGCCCCGAGGTCTTCGTGCTCGTGAGCGGTTCGCTCTCGACCGAGACCTTCCTCGGGAGCGGCCCCGGCAGCCTCGGGACGCTCACGACGTTCGGCCGCATCCGATGACGCGGACCGGTCGCGGCCCGCGCCCCCGCGGCGCGGGCCGCGGGCCGGCCCTTCCACGTACAATTCGCAGGATGCCCCGGCGCGACACGTTCCCCGCCGGCCGCGTGCCGGTCCTGCTCCTCTGTGCGGCCGTCCTCCTGACCGTGGCGCCGGCGTTCGCCGCCCCGTCGGACGCGAAGGAGGGTCCGTGGCGGCGCATCCACATGATCGACTTCGAGGGCGAGATCGAGCCGGCGCTCGCCGCCTACGTGAAGCGCCGCCTCGACGAGGCCGTCGCCGCGAAGGCCGACGCGATCGTCCTGCGCATCGAGTCGCCCGGCGGCCGCGTCGACTCGTCGATGGAGATCGCCGACGCGATCCTGGACCTGCCGCGCACCATCCGGTCCGTGGCCTGGGTCCCGAAGGAGGCCTACAGCGGCGCGTCGATGGCCGCGCTCGCCTGCGACGAGATCGTCATGGGGCCCTCCGCGAAGATCGGTGACTGCCAGCCGATCCTCATGGGGCCGGACGGGATCAAGCCCGTCGGCGAGAAGGTCGAGACGGTCCTGCGGGCCGCGTTCCGCCGCTTCGCCGAGGACAACGGCTGGCCGCCGCTGCTCGCCGAGAAGATGGTCAGTCAGGACCTCGAGGTCGTCGAGGTGCAGGCCGGCGACCGCCGCTTCTACGTGACGGGCGGCGAGTTCGACTCGGCGCGAGACGACGACCTCGTGGGCGGCGTGCGCAAGGCCGACCTCGTGCGCGTCGGCACCGTTCTCGCCAAGGGCAAGCTCCTCACCATGACCGCGTCCGAGGCGGTGAAGCTGGGGTTCGTCCACCGCCTCTTCGACACGGAGAGAGCCTTCCTCACGGCGATCGCAGCGCCCGACGCCCACGTCGTGCAGGTCCGCATGACGTGGATGGAGGGCGCGAGCCGCTGGTTGCTCGGCGTCACGGGCGTGCTCGCCGCGTTGATCCTCCTCTGCGCGGGGCTGACGGTCTTCCAGGGCGTGGGCCTCTCGACGATCGTCGGCGGCGCGGCGCTCGCGCTGACGCTCCTCGTGGTGCTGACGGCCGACCTCGCCTACGGCTTCCCGCTGCTCCTCGTCGCCGTGGGGCTCGCGCTGCTCGCGGCCGAGGCCTTCGTGCTGCCGGGCTTCGGCGTCGCCGGGATCCTCGGGATCCTCTCGGTCGGCACCGGCTTCCTCCTGCTCGGCGCCTCGGGCTCCCCCGGCGGGCCGGGCCCGACCCTCGCCTGGGACGACATCGGCGACTTCGTGCTGCAGTTCTCCGCGACGATCGTGGTCGGGGCGGCCGTCTTCGTGGCCCTCTCCCGCATCTTCCCGAGTCTCCCCATCGCGAACCGCCATCTCCTCCTGCGCGCGGGGAGCCTCGGCGCGGGCCCGGCGGTGCTGCCGACGGCGCCGACCTCGGGGTAGACGTCCGTCGGCAGCACCGCCGGGCCCGCGCCGAGGCTCCCCGCGCGCAGGAGGAGATGGCGGTTCGCGATGGGG
>DATLLK010000506.1:0-13806 GCA_035537895.1 Planctomycetota bacterium | reverse complement strand
CATGGCCGAGCGCCGCGTCACCGTGCAGCGCGGCCAGCGCGGCACCACGCCGACCGACCATGCGGCCGGGGCGCCCGTGTACGTGGGGCGGACGGTCTCGACGGACGTCCCGCTGGTCTACAAGGACCGCTATGCGCGCGCCCGCTGACCGCTCCCCGCACCGTCGGCGTCGCGTCCGCGCCCGCGCGGGCTTCACCCTCCTCGAGGTGATTATCGCCATGACCCTGCTGCTGATCGGCGGGGTCAGCATCCTCTCCGTCTTCAGCCTCGCCGTCTCGCACCGCGTCGAGCGGGACGTCGAGGCGCGACTCGACGTCGTGCGGCCGCTCGCGCGCACCCTCGCGCAGGAGGCCGTCGACGCCGCGCCGGCGGGGAAGCCGCCGGAGCCGATCGTGGACGCGCCCACGGGCCAGACCGGCTTCACGGTCTCCGTCCGCTTCGTGCGGAGCCCGAACGACGACCCGGCCTGGGTCGCCTCGATCTCCATCGCCTACATGGGCACGCCGCTGCGCAACGGGTTCCTGCCCCCGCTGTGGCTGCACCGTTCCACCCTGGACAGGGCTCGATGACCGTCGGAGGAACCGCCATGAACCGCCGCTCGCACCTGCGCCTCGCCGCGCTTCTCGCCGTCTTCGTCCTCCTCGGCTGCGCCCCGACGATCGTCAACGGCGACGTCGTGCGCCTGCGCACGGGGGAGGCCATCGCGGGCCGCGTGCTCCAGGACCGGACGAACGAGGAGGTCCTCGTGATGGAGGACTACATGTCCGGGGCCCTGCGCGAGATCGCCTGGGCCGCCATCGTGGACGAGGACGCGGACCGCCTCCAGATCCAGGGCGGCCAGAAGTTCGTCGCCCAGACGATGAAGTGCGACCGGATCGAATACAAGCTGCAGGGCGGCGCCACCACGTCGATCGAGGGGGAGGTCGTGCGCGAGGAGAAGGACTTCCTGATCCTGCGCAACCGCACGAGCAGGGAGCTGAAGATCCTGAAGGCCAACATCGTCAACCGCGAGCAGATCGAGTGCGATCCGCAGCAGGTCTACCCGCCCGAAGAGCTCGCGGCGAAGCGCATGGAAGCGGACCCGCCGCAGGACGCGCGCGGCTGGTTCCTCTTCGCCCAGTACTGCGAGAGCGTCGGGGCGTACCCGCAGGCGAAGGAGGCCTTCGAGACCGCGGCCTCCGACGAGGCGTTCCTCAACCGCAAGCTCGCGCAGGACGGCGCCGCCCGCGTGACGTCGATCATCAACGACGCGGAGGCGGTGAAGACGCTCCTCGACCTGCGGACGGCGATGGGCGCGCAGTTCTGGAAGCGCGTGTGGGACGGGATCGAGGGGTTCGCGACGAAGCACCCCGAGGCGGGCGAGGCGGTGAAGAAGAAGCTCGAGCTCCTCAAGACGGACTTCGAGGCGAAGCGGGCGAAGTACTTCGCCGAGATGGCGGGGAAGCGCCTCGACCCCATCGCGAAGGACGTGATCCGCAAGAAGGTCGCGCCGAAGGACCTCGCCTACAACGACGTCCAGGGATGGATCCGGCAGGAGTGCGTGAAGGAAGTGACGGACCGCCTGCTCCGCGAGATGCAGGCGAAGGACCCGGCCGTGGCGGAGGAGGACGTCAAGAAGTTCTGGGAGGCCCGTCCGAAGAAGCCCTCGTCGTGGAAGCTCGCCCGCTACGGCGGGGGCTCCTTCATCGTCGAGCCGCCCAAGGTCCTCCCCAAGACGGGCAACAAGGCGCCGGCCCAGCCCAGCAAGGGCAGCGGATCGGGGCCCGCGCCCCAGATCGACCTGCCCAAGCCGCCCACCCGCGACACGTGGTGGAACGACGCCAACCCGCAGGAGCGCGCCGACTTCTGGTTCGCCGTGTTCGTCGAGAAGTCGGGCTTCTTCGAGGTGGACCCCAAGAAGGTCCGGGTCCCCTGCACGCGGTGCGAGGGCGCGGGCACGCTCAACTACGCGCTGTCCAACGGCGGGTCGGTGACCGTCCTGTGCCCGCGGTGCGGCGGGGCCCGGTTCGACTTCTCCGTGAAGTACCGGTGACCCGGGTCCCATGCGACGCGCAAGGGCGGCGCTCGCGGCGGGCCTGATCCTCGTCCCGGCCCTGCTGGTGACGGCGGGCCCCGCACGCCCGACGCGAACGCTCGCGACGCGCCGGGCGGAGCTCGAGAAGGCGGAGGAGGGCCTCCTGCGCCTGATGGAGCTCTCGCGGCAGGACTCGCGCATGGCCCTGGTCGATCGCTACCTCTCCTGGACCCGGGCCGAGGACTTCGCCAACCCGCGGCGCGAGGTCCGCCCCCTGAAGCTGCTCGAGTTCGTCGCCGACGACGACGCTCCGATGGAGCTGCGACGCCGCGCGCGCGACGCCCTGATGTCGGTCACCCACCGCAGCCTCGACCCGGACCTCGTGATCGACGAGGGCAAGGGCAAGCGGGCGTCGTTCTCGCGCGACCGGCTCGTGCCGCTCCTCCTGCGGGCGGGCGACAAGGCGGAGGCGACGCGCACGTTCGCGGCCGAGATCCTCGACTCCTACTGGCACTTCGCCGACGCCGACATCCAGCGCTTCAATCCTCGGGACGAGGCGACCTGGCGCAAGGCGTCCGACGCGTACCGGAACCAGCTCCGCGGCCGGTGAGGCGGAACGCGCGCGGGCCGGCGCGCCCGTGCCCGCCGTCGGTCCCCGGGGTCGCGGGCCGCGCCGACCTCCACGGGAGGGTCGGCGCCGGGGTATCGTGGCGTTCTCGTGCGCCTACCGATCCTGCCGGTCCTGGTCCTCGCCGCCGTGCCCGCCCTCGCGGGCCCCGGGTCCACGCCCGGGCCGCGGTCCGCCGCGGTCCGGCACGACGAGATCCGCTCGGCCGTCGCGCGCCTCGACGCGCTGGTCGCCCGGGCCCGCGTCCCCGTGGAGCTCGACCTCATCCGCCTCTACCGCTCGTACACGGCGGATCAGCTCGCCGACCCCAAGAGCCGCGCGGTGGACGTCGAGGAGATCCTCGACATCGCGAAGGACCCGACGGTGCCGGCGGAGGTCCGCACCGAGGCCGCCGCCGCGATCGTGTGGGACAGCGCGCTCCGCAACGACACCAAGCTCGACACCAAGGGCAAGGCCATGGCGCGCCCCCGCGCAAAGTTCACCAAGAAGGTCCTGCCCATGCTGACCGACAAGGACCAGCTCTCCCGGGTGCTCGGGAAGAAGATCTCCGAGGGCCTCTGGCCGGGGTTCCAGGACGAGGACGTCCGCAACTGGAACCCGGCCGAGCCCGACTCCTGCATCGCGGCGCGACGGGCGTGGACCAAGTTCCTCGAGCGCTGATCCTCACGCTCGCGCTCGCGGCGACCGGCTGCGCGGCCGGCGCGGGGCGGGGCCGCGCGAGCGGGAGCGGCGGGCCGTCGGCGGCGCCACCCGCCCCCGTCGCCGCGGTCGGCGAGGAGCGCCTGACGAAAGGCGACCTCGCCGACTTCGTCTGGGAGCGGTTCCGCGAGCAGTGGTGGCAGGCCGTGGACGAGATGATCGACGAGCGTCTCGTGACCGCGGAGGCGCGGCGCCTGTCGGTCGCGGTCCCTCCGTCCGCTCTCGACGCGGCGGTCGAGGCGGAGGCGAAGGCGCGCGGCGAACAGCTGCGGGCCCGCTTCGGGGACGGGATGGACCTCGCGTCGGCGGTACAGGCCTACTACGGCGTCGACGTCGACACGTGGAGGAAGACGATCCTGCGGCCGCGCCTCGCGAACCACCTCGCGCTCGAGCGGGTGGTGCGCCTCTCCGCGCGCACGAGGGAGCAGGTCGTCGCCCGGGTGATCGTGCTCCGGGACCGCGCCCGCGCGGCCGACATCCGGGCGAAGATCGACCAGGGGGCCGACTTCAGCCTGACCGCGCTGTCGGAGTCGGAGGATCCGTCGAAGGCCCTGGGAGGCGTGATCCCCGCGATCGGCCGCGGCGATCTCGCCGTGCCGGCCGTCGAGGAAGCCCTCTTTCGCGCCGCGCCGGGATCGCTCGTCGGTCCGCTCGAGGTCACCGTGGCCGGCAAGAGCGAGTTCCACCTCTACCGCGTCGTCGACAAGACGGCCCCCTGGGCGGGTCCGCCCGACGCCCTCCTCGTCCGGCTCGAGGAGGACCTGCGCCAGCAGCCGGTCACGCGCGCGGAGTACGACCGCTGGTCGGCGCGGACGCGGCGAACGTATGGCGTGCGGTACTTCGCCCCCGACGGGAGCGTCCTTCGCCCCGAGCCCGCCGGGCGGTAGGTTCTTCGTGACCATGCCCGCGACGTCGCACGATTCCCTCGACCCGCACGCTCCCCAGGCGAACGTCGCCCCGGAGCCGTCCGCGCCCGGTCGAGGCGATCCGGACGACACGCCGCCCGCGGGAGCGGCCGATGCCGCCGAGGGCGACGCGGCGCGGTCGGGCGGGACCGAGACGGGCGGGCACGACGCCGGGGGCACGGAGGGCGTCGCGCCCGAGGCGGCCCCCGAGGCCGAACCCGAGGAGCCCCGCCGCGCCCGCGCCGCGGAGCCGCCGCCGACGCCGCCTCCGCCGGATCGGCTCGAGGGCGCCGTCGAGGCCATCCTCCTCGCCGCCGGCGAGGCCCTCACGTCCGACCGCATCCGGGACCTGCTGGGTCTCCCGTCCGCGATCCACGTGCGGGAGGCGCTCGGCCGGATCCGGGAACGCTGGGCCGCGGCCGGCCTGCCGGTCGAGATCCAGGACGTGGCCGGCGGCCACCGGATCACGACGCGCCCCGAGTACGGGGAGTACGTCCGGAGGCTGTGGCGGCGGCCTGCGGCCGACCGTCTCACGGCGACCCTGCTCGAGACCCTGTCGATCGTCGCCTACAAGCAGCCGGTCGCGCGGGCGGAGATCGAGCGCATCCGGGGCGTCCAGTGCGGGGATGCCCTGCGGGCCCTCCTCGACCGTCGCCTCGTGAAGGTGGCCGGCCGCAGCGACCAGCCCGGGCGCCCGCTCCTCTACGCGACGACCGCTCGCTTCCTCGAGGTCTTCGGGCTGTCGGGACTCGAGGACCTGCCGAACGCGAAGGACCTGCAGCGGATGTAGACGGGGTCGAGCCGCGGGGGCCTGGCCTGGCGGAGTGGAGCCGGGCGGGGCCTCGTGCGTCCCCGGGCGGGGCTGCTCCGCCGCCGGCCCGTGCACTTCCCGCAGGGCGGACAAGGGCGCTTCCCGCAGCCTGGAGGGGCGCTTTTCGCAGCCTGGCGGGGCGCTTTTCGCAGCCTGGCGGGGCCGGGAGCGTGGCCTCGCGGGGGCGCGGAGGTCCACCTGTGACGTCGGCGCTTTCGCCGCGCGGGGCCTCGGCTATTCTGCGCGATTCCCTCCCCCCGGGCAGGGCGCCCTCGGAGACATGCATGGCCCGTGCGAAGAAGCGGTTCAAGGAGTACGAGCGCTGGGTCCTGATCGGGCTCGTGGTCGTCCTGCTCGCCACCTTCTCGGTCACGGGCGCCGTGCGCGGCTGCGAGAAGACGCCGACGCAGGAGGACTTCGGCGGCTCCTACGAGCCGACGCCCGGCCAGCGCGCCGAGGTCTCCGACCTCGACTTCCGCAGCGTGCTCAACCGCTACACGCCCTTCCTCATGACCGAGGGATGGGGGCCGTCGGTCAAGTTCGGCTCCGAGCTCGCCCATCAGGACCGCGAGGAGCGCCAGCGCTCGGAGTTCGCGACCTGGCAGCACATCGCCGCCGTCGGCGCGGCGGAGGCGGCCGGCTACCGCGTGGGAGCCGAGGAGCTCCAGGAGGCGGTGAAGGAGATGGTCGTCCGCGGGGCGGCCCGCCGGATGAACGTGGACCCCGCGCTCCAGGGCGTGCGGTTCAGCCGCGAGCTCTACGAGCAGGTCGTGCAGCGCCTCTACCGCGGCACGAAGGCCGACTTCGAGCGGACGGTCCGCGAGATCGTGCTGAAGGACAAGTACCTCGCGCCCATCGTCGAGGCCCAGCGCTTCACCGCGGACCCGTCGGAGACGTACGAGCGCTGGAAGTCGTCGCGGGAGCGCGTCGACCTGCAGTACGCCGCCGTGCCGGCCTCCGCCTTCCAGGCGGGGGTCGACGCCACGGAGGCGACGCGGACCGCGATCGGCACGGTCAACGCCAAGCTCCAGAGCGTCGTCGCCTCCGTCCTCCAGGTCAGGCGAGTGACCGACGTGGCCGGGCAGTGGAAGGCGCAGAACGGCGATCAGTGGCCCGCCGACGCGGCGGACCTGCTCGCGAAGGAGCCGGGTCGGCGGTCGCTCGCGGGCAAGATGCCCGTGGACGGATGGGGCAAGACCCTCGTCTACGCGAAGACGGCGGACGGCGCGCAGGTCTCCTCGGTCGGGCCCGACGGACAGGCCGGAACGCCCGACGACCTCGGGCTGCCGATCGTCGAGGCGGTCACGACGCTCGGCGCGCTCCACCGGACCGGCGACGCACTGATGTCGTGGCGCAAGACCGCGGGTGCGTGGCCCGCGACGCTCGCGGAGCTGACCCGGCCGCCGCCCGCGGTCGAGGGCAAGCCCGCCCAGCCGGCGTTCCTCGTCGAGGTGCCGAAGGACGCCTGGGGACGCGAGCTCGTCTGGGAGCCTGCGGGGCCCGCGCTCGTCTCCTCGGGGGCCGACGGGCAGCGGGGCACGGCCGACGACGTGTCGGCCGAGATCGTCGAGAGCACCATCCGCATACCGGCGCCCGCCTCGATCCTCGCGTTCGCGGGCGACGTCGGGAAGGACGCGTGGGGCAAGGACCTCCGCGTCGTCCTGCGCAGCGCGAACCCGATCACGCTCGGCGCGGTGAGCGCCGGCCCCGACGGCGTCCCCGCCAACGCGGACGACGTCGTCACCGGGAACACGAACGACCTCCAGTCGTACTTCAACTTCGTGAAACCGGAGTTCCGCCTCTCGCTGCGGCGCGAGTTCGAGGCCCTCTACGTGATCCCCGCGCTCGTCCCCGACGAGATCTTCGCCGAGGCCTGGAAGCGCTTCCCCGAGCACCGCCCCGACGACAAGGAGGCATGGGACCTCTTCCGCGGAACCGGCGGCGGCTTCTACCAGTACGAGGAAGAGGAGGCGAAGGACAAGGAGGCGAAGACCCGCGTGACGATCGACGCGGCGGACCCGAAGAAGGGCTACGCCGCGGCGCTGCTCGAGGACCTTCGCGCGAAGGGCGTGCTGCCCAAGGACGCGACGGGGTGGCAGGTCCCGTCCGCCGACACGTTCGGCGACCGCAAGGACCCGGCGGCGCCCACGGCCGGCGGGCTTCCGAGCCCCGAGTCCGACGCGCTCTACAAGACCTACCTCGAGAAGGGCTGGCGCCGGGTCGTGCTGCGCGACCAGTTCTTCGAGAAGGTGCTCGACTCGATCCTCAAGGCGTCCCGAGCGGGCACGGCGGCGATGAAGGCGTGGGAGGAGAAGGGCAGCAAGGGCGAGAAGCCAGCGTTCGAGAGCTTCTCCGCGCGGCTTGCCGCGTGGAAGGACCTCCAGCCCGGCGAGGCGGACGCGGCACGCGGCGCCCGGTTCATCCAGTACTTCTCCACGAAGCCGGGTGAGCCCCTCGCGAGGGAGGACCTCGAGAAGCTCCCCGACCTCGGCGACTACATGCTCTCGACGTCGCTCTCGCTCCAGGACGACGAGTACGGCTCGATCCCCTCGCTCCTGCGCGGGGGCGCGCTGCGCGCGGCCCTGCACTCCGTCAAGCGCCACGAGCCGCGCGACGCCGAGCTGTCCGAGGTCCGCGAGAAGCTCTGGCCCCGCTACCTCGCGCACCAGGCGATGGCGCGCGCGGCCGAGGTGCTGTCGGACGTGCACACGGGGCTCGAGGCGTCCTGGACGGCGGCCGGCGCGGCCGCGACGCCCGAGGCGCGGGTGGCCGACTTCAAGCGCCTCGTCGGCGAGGCCGCGGCGAAGGGCGGGTGGCCCGTCCACCTCGAGCGCACGGGGCTCTTCGTCGGGTCGGCCGTCGCCCCGACGCGCGAGTCGCCTGCGGGGGCTACGCCCGAGGAGAAGGCGGCGTCGCTCCGCCGCGCGTACGTCCGCCGGTACGGCTACGACCAGGTGAAGGTGGCCGGCAGCGCCCACGGGAAGTCCGTCGAGGTCGGTCAGCTGGGCCGTACCGTCCTCCGCGACGCCGAGACCGGCGAGGACGCGACCCACTGCGCCTACCTCGTCGGCGTCGCGGCGCACGCGTTCCCGACACCCGAGGAGTTCCACGGCGGCGAGTACCTGCGGACCGTCGCCGAGCAGGCCTACGACCTGCCCGAGTGGTACGCGCCGCTCCCGAACCCGACGTCGGCGCCCAAGACGATGGTCGACGTCCTGCGCCGCCTCTACGACGACTGGGAGGACGCGCGCAAGACGTACGCGATCCAGACCGTCCGCACCTACGAGCGCACGAAGGACTGACAGCGAGCAAGGCCGCGCCGCCGCCCGCGTGGGGCGGCGCGCTCCTCAGGGGACCGGGTCCTCGCCGCCGCCTCCGCCGGGACGGCAGCGGGCGAGGCGGCTCGCGGTCAATCGGAGTCCGCGGCGGCATCCGTGGCGGCGGATCGCCTCCGCCGCGTACCGGCTGCACGTCGGGGAGAACCGGCACGCGGCGGGGAGGAGCGGCGACAGCGCCGCCTGGTACATCGCGATCATCGCGAGGAGGACCCGTCTCACGGCGGCGGGGCTCCCGCCGCGGCCGCGAGGTCGCGCGCGAGGCCCGCGAGCGTCGGCTCCACCAAGTCGCGCCGCGGTTCGACGAGGAAGTCGCGGGAACCCAGGGTCGTCGCGACGGAGCGAAAGGCCTCGCGCGCGAGGCGCCGGAAGCGGTTCCTGCGCACGGCGTCGCCGTAGCGGCGGGGGGTGGCGAGCCCGAGGCGCGCCCGCCCGTGATCGGTCGCGACGACGCGGATGGAGGCTTCGTGCCCCACGTGGCGCCGTCCCCGGGACCGGACCTCCTTGAAGTCGCGATCGAGCCGCAGGCGGGCGGTCTTCGGGTAGGGGGCGCGGACCCCCGCGGGGGGCTGCCGGGGAGGCATGCCCGGCACTCTACCCCCGGTGCGGCGTAGGCCGTCGTATCGGTTCAGCCCCGGGGGTGCGTTGGCCGATGGCCGTGGAGGGGACCCGTCTCGCGGGGCCCCGGTTGAACGCCCGTGCGCCTCGCCCTACCCGCCCTGGTCCTGCTGTGCCTCCCGGTCGCGGCGTGCCGCGCCGATCGCCCGGGCCGGACGTTCGAGGAGCGAATCGAGGTCGCCGGGCCGGCGGAACCGGCCCGCTCGGTCGACGCGGGGCACCTCGTCCAGTTGCTCGCGACGGGGGACTTCGTCACCCGCAATCGAGCGGCCACGGACCTCGTCGAGATGGGAGAGCCCGCGCTCGACGCGCTCGGTCGCGCGGGGACGCTCGACGTGACGGTTCACGGCGCGACCTCGGTCTCCGCGACGCGGCCCGTGATCGCCGAGATCCTCGAGCGCGTCGCCGACGAGCGTCTCGTCGCCGAGCACCTCACGAGCCCGCACGCCGTCGTGCGGGTCGCGGCCGCGGAAGAGGCCGGACGACGCTCCGCCTGGGCGGCCGTTCCCTCGCTGATCGCGCGCCTCGAGGATCCCGAGCGCCCCGTCCGCGTGACCGCCGCCGCCGCGCTGCGACGCGTGACGAACCGCGTGGACGCCGGCGTGCCCGCGACCCCCGAGGAAGGGCACCTCGCCGCCGAGGAATGGCGGTCCTGGTGGAGCCGCGAGGGTCGACTCCACGAACCCGAGCCGGGTCGGCCGTCCTCCGGCTGACGCGCGGGGCTCCGACGGCCGGAGGCGGGCCGCCGCGGGTAGGATCCGCGGCGTGAGCCGCTGGTTCAGCTACTACTCCGAGGTCCTCCTCCGCGTCGTCCCGGAGGACGAGTACGCCCTCGCCCTCGAGCAGGTGGCCGAGGCGCTCCCGATCCGTCTGGCGGTCGTCGACCGGCACGGGCGGGTGATCGTCTGGAACCGTGCGATGGCGGCCGACGGCGTCACGCGGGAGTCGGCGCTCGGACACCCCCTCCTGCACGTGCTCCCGGGGCTCGCGTCGGACGTCAACCAGGACTGGGGCGCGGCGTTCTCCGCCGCCCTCGAGCAGGGGCGCGAGCTCGACCTGCCTCGCCACCCGCTCGGCGACCGGGTGGTCCGGGCGACCCTGACGCCGCTGCGCGGCGCGGCCGGACGCGTCTTCGGGGCGATCCTCGCCCTCGAGGACATCACCGACCGGGTGCGGGCGGAGGAGCGCCGCGTGCTCCGGGTGCGCAGCGACGCCGTGGAGGCGCTCGGAGCGGGGATCGCCCACGAGATCCGCAACCCCTTGAACGCCCTCTCGCTGCACCTCCAGCTCCTCCGCGAACGGCTCGCCGACCCCGCCGCGGACCGCGCCGACCTGCTCGCCAAGGCCGACCGCATGGTCGACGAGATGCGTCGGGTGGACGACCTCGTGAGCCACCTGCTCGAGGTGAGCCGCGGCGGTTCGCCCGCGCGCGAGCCGATGCCGCTGGACCCCATCGTCAAGCGGGTCGTCGAGACGCTCCGCGCGCTCGCGGACCGCGAGGGCGTCGCGCTCGTCGCCGTTCCCGGCAGCCGGCGCACGCTGGACCTCGACCCCCTGCGCCTCGAGCGGGCGCTCCACAACCTCGTGCGCAACGCCGTCGAGGCGGTGGCGCGCGGGGGGCACGTCTGGGTCACGACGCGCGACGACCCCCACAGCACGGTGGTCGTGGTGGACGACGACGGGCCGGGCATCGCGGCGGGGGACCGGGGCCGCATCTTCGAGCTCTTCTTCTCGCGCAAGCGCGGAGGGACGGGGCTCGGGCTCCCGCTCGCCCGTCGCGCGGTCGAGGACCATGGGGGAGAGATCGAGGTGCTCGAACGGCCCGGGGGCGGGGCGCGCTTCGTCGTCCACCTGCCGCTGGCCGAGCCCGAGCCGAGGGAGGCCCGATGGCGCGCCTCCTGATCGTCGAGGACGAGCCGAACGCGCGGGCCGCGCTCGGCGAGGTCTTCTCCGGCCGGCACGAGGTCCGGCTCGCCGAGGACTTCGAGTCGGGGCTCGAGGCGTTGCGCAACGAGGCGTTCGACCTCGTGCTGACCGACGTCGTGCTGCCCGGCGGCAAGGACGGCCTGGACCTGCTCCCCGAGGTCCGCCGGCTGCACCCTCGGACGCCGGTCGTCGTGATGACGGCCTACGGGACGATCGAGCAGGCCAAGCGCGCGATGCGCGAGGGCGCCTACGACTTCCTCGAGAAGCCGCTCGACCTCCCGCGCCTGCGCGCCGTGGCGGACTCCGCGCTCCGCGCGCGCGAGGAGACGCGCGTCGCCGAGCACCTGCGCGAGAGCCTCGCCCGCGAGGGCGTGTGGCGCCACGGGTTCGTCGGCGAGGCCCCGTCGGTCCAGGAGGTGTTCCGCACGGTGGCGAAGGTGGCGCCGACCAACGCGACGGTCCTGCTCCTCGGCGAGTCCGGCACCGGCAAGGAGCTCGTGGCGGAGGCGATCCACCGCGTGGGGGCCCGCAGCCGGGGTCCGTTCGTGAAGGTCAACTGCGCGGCGCTGCCCGAGGGCCTGCTCGAGAGCGAGCTCTTCGGCCACGTGAAGGGGTCGTTCACGGGCGCGATGGGCGACCGCGAGGGGCGCTTCGAGGCGGCCGACCGCGGCACGCTCTTCCTCGACGAGGTGGGGGACATCCCGCTCCACACGCAGGTGAAGCTCCTGCGCGTGCTGCAGACGCGCGAGATCGAGCGCGTCGGCGACAACCGCCCGGTGCGCGTCGACGTGCGGCTCGTGGCGGCGACGAACGCCGACCTCGACGCCCGCGTGCGGCAGGGCGCCTTCCGCGAGGACCTCTACTTCCGCCTGAAGGTCGTCACGATCCGCATCCCGCCGTTGCGCGAGCGTCGCAGCGACATCCCCCGCCTCGCGGAGCACTTCCGGCGCGCGTACTCCGAGCGCCACGGGCGCCCGACGACCGGGTTCTCCCCCGAGGTGCTGCGCCTGATCGCGGCGTACGACTACCCGGGCAACGTGCGCGAGCTCGAGAACATCGTCGAGGCCGCCGTCGTGCTGACGGAGACGCCGGAGATCGGCGTCGCGGCTCTGCCCTCCGAGCTCGGCGGCGCCCAGCGCGTCGAGGACCTCCCCGAGTCCGACGTGATCCGCATCCCCGCGGGCACCTCGCTGCCCGAGGTGGAGAAGGCCGTCATCCTCGACGCGCTCCAGCGCACCGGCGGCAACAAGACGGCCGCCGCGCGCATCCTGAAGATCGGGCTCCGCACGCTCTACCGCAAGCTCGAGGAGTACGGCGCGGGGACCGACGACGTCGCCCCCGGCGGCGCGGCTCCTCCCGCGGCCCGACCGACCTGACCCCCGTCCCGCGCGCGGGCCACCGCGCGATTGGAGCGTTCCCATGCGCCGCATCGCCCTCGTCGCCGCCGTCCTCCTCGGCGGGATCGCCCTCCGGGAGCACGTCCAGGGTCGCGTGGCCGACGCCGAGCCGGTCGGCGCGATGCCGGACTTCTCGGACATGGTGGCGCGCGCGGAACCCGCCGTCGTCTACATCCACACGTACCTGTCCCGCACGCGCGACGTCCCGGCGTCCGACGACCGCGGCGCGCTCGACGAGTTCCTCGGCAGCGGCTTCGTCTGGCAGTCCGACGGCTGGATCGTGACGAACCGCCACGTCGTGGACGGGGCGCGCGAGATCCTGTGCCACGTCGACGGGCGCGGCTGGTTCCCCGCCACGACGCGCGGCGTGGACCCCGTGGCCGACGTGGCGCTCATCAAGATCGAGGCCACGGGGCTTCCGACGCTCCCCGTGGGCAATCCGCGCGCGCTGAAGCGGGGCCAGTGGGTCGTCGCCGCCGGAAGCCCGTACCGCCTCCCGCGGACCTTCACGGCCGGGATCGTGAGCGGGCTCGAGCGCTCCGACGTGGTGAACCCGACGGGCTACGAGGACTACATCCAGACGGACGCGGCGATCAACCTCGGCAACAGCGGCGGCCCGCTCCTCGACGCGTGGGGCCGGGTCGTCGGGCTCAACACCGCGATCCTGTCCCGCAGCGGCGGCAACCAGGGGATCGGGTTCGCCGTGCCGATCGACGTCGTCGTCGCGGCCGCCGAGCAGCTGCGCACGCGCGGAAGCGTGGCCCGCCCGACCCTCGGCGCGGTCGTGCGGCCGCTGACGCCGCGCGAGGGCGTCGGCGTGCCCGGCGGCATGGGGCTGCTCGTGACGCGCTTCGCCGACGAGTCGCCCGCCCGCCGGGGCGGCCTGCGCGAGGGCGACGTCGTCCTCCGCGTGAACGGGATCCCGACCCCCTCGAGGGGCGTGATGCTGCGGGCCGTCTGGGCGTCTGCCGGACAGCCCGTGACGCTCGACGTCCTCCGCGGCCGCGAGATGGCGCAGGTGGTGGTGCAGCCGATCGTGCGCTGACAAAGCAGGCGGCCGAGCCGCGGCACCAAGCCGCCAAGCCGCCAAGCCGCCAAGCCGCCAAGCCACCAAGCCACCAAGGCGCCAAGCCACCAAGGCACCAAGAAGGGCACCAAGGCACCAAAACACCAAGGCACCAAGGCTTTGGATGCACAGAGGCACCCGCCGCGGCAGGCGCGCTGGCGGGTTCCGCGCGGCGCCGAGGCCGCGCCCAGGGACCGTTCAGGGAGCTCCCGCGTGCCGTAAGCCCCAGGGTGCGTCCGGATCCGGCTCCCGTTCAACGCGGCCGAGGAACCAGCCGCGCAACTAGACGAGCGCGGCGCCGAGGCCGCGCCCAGGGACCGTTCAGGGAGCTCCCGCGTGCCGTAAGCCCCAGGGTGCGTCCGGATCCGGCTCCCGTTCAACGCGGCCGAGGAACCAGCCGCGCAACT
>DATLLK010000505.1:0-4489 GCA_035537895.1 Planctomycetota bacterium | reverse complement strand
CCTTCCTCCTCCCCCGCCGCCCCCGCCGCGGGAGGAGGAAGGCGCGCCGCCCGATGCACCGAGCGAGGAGTAGGCGCCGTCCGTCACGCGTGCCCGCGGGTCCGTGCCCGCGGGCGCGACGTCACTCCAGCTCGCGCGCGGCCGCGCGGAGCGCGTCGAGGATCTCGGCCTCCGACTGCTCCCCCATCAGCCGCCGTCGGCCGATGTCGAGCGTGGGCAGCCCCTTGATGCGCGCGTTGTCCATCGCGCGGTAGTTGCGGTCGAGACGCTCCTGCATCTCGCCGCTCGCGAGGCACGCGTCGAACGCCTCCAGGTCGAGACCCACGCGCTGCGCGGCGGCGCGCACGGACCGCTGGTCGTCGCGCGACGTCTGGAGCAGCTCCGCGAAGAGCGCGTCCTCGAGGCCCTGCGCGCCGGCGCACGCGCACGCGTACGCCCAGTACGGGGCCCGCCGCCCGGGCCAGACGTAGACGCGGCGACGCTTGACGGGCGACTCGAACGAGGCGATCACGCGGTCGAGACGCGTGTGCGTCGCACGACAGTGCGCGCAGAAGGGGTTCAGGTACTCGACCATCGCCACCTCCCGGCGTGGCGCGGGCGGCTCCGGAGCGGGGGCGGCCGCGGGCTCGGGTTCGGGCGCCGGCTCGGGCACGCGGGGCGCGGGAGGCGCGGGAGTCCTCGGCCGGACGGGCTTCGGAGGCTTCGGCGCGGGACGCGGGGCCGGTTGCGACACGCGCGGTGCGGGCGTGGGAGTCGGCGGCGCCGGCGTGGGCTCCGGCGTACGAGCGGAAGGGTCTTCCGGCTCGTGCGACGTGCGGTACCACTCTGGCGGCACGGGCGGCGCATGAGGAAGGGGCGGGGGCGTGGCCGGAGCGGGAGTGGGCGCGGGCGGCGGCTCCGGCAGCGGCGCGAACGGAGGAGGTACGGGGAAACGCCCCTGCGGGTACGGGTCGTCGGGAGCCGGCGTCGGGGGCGGCGGGCCCCCTTCCGTACCGGCGGGACTCGTGTCCGCGGGTCCGAAGTCGACGGGCCCGGAGCGGAGGGGCTCCGAGTCGGGCGGACTGGAGCCAGTCGGCTCGGAGTTCGTGAAGTACTCCTCGTCGTCGACGGAAGCGACGCCCTCGGGCACCGGGACCCACGAGGGCGCCTCGGGCTTCGGCCAGAGGAGCGGCACCAGCACGGCGAGACCGGCGACGGTCGCCCACCGCAGGCGGGCGAGACCGGACTCCCCGGGCGGGCGGCCCTTCCGGCGAGAGCGCTGCACCTTCATGGGCTGCCACAGGAACGCGGCGGCCCCGGCCACCAGCGCGGAGACGTCCGCGACGAGGCAGAGCGGGCAGAACGACCCGAGCTCGAACGCCTGGTACGCGACGAACCCCAGACCCATGAGGGCGGCGCCCCAGGCTGCGGGACGCGCGAGGAAGCGGGCCAGCCGGGGGGGCAGCAGCGTCATCAGGAACAGGCCGAGGAAGGCGAGGATCCCGAAGACGCTCGTCGGCAGCCCGAACATGGTCCCGAGCGCGCTGCCACGCGCAAGGGCACAGGCGGCCTCGAGCGGGCAGAACGCCCGGTCGGGATGGAGCGCGTCCGAGGTCAGCGCCGCACTGGCGGCGAGGGCGGCGAGGCAGGCCGAACGAAGCAGGAACACGGGCCACGGGACGCGCAAGCTCACCTCCAACAGACCCCATCCTCCGTCGACTGCGGGCGAACGCCGCTTGAGTTCAAGCCCCCGGTCGGACCGGGGAGGCCCCCCGGCCGCACCGGGGAGGTGCGCCCGTCAGCGGCCTGATGGGGGGTTCACCCGGCGGAAGACCTCTTCGTTGAACGTATCCCCTTGCGCAGGGTCCCCGGTCGCGAAGCCGTGGCTGAACCACGCGACCCGCTCGGCGGACGTCCCGTGCGTGAAGGAGTCGGGGACCACGTGCCCCTGCGCCTGCCGCTGCAGGGTGTCGTCGCCGATCTGGTGCGCGGCCTCGAGGGCCTCCTTGATGTCGCCGGGATCGAGGACCTTCTTCATGTGATGCGCCCAGACGCCCGCGTAGAAGTCGGCCTGGAGCTCCAGGCGCACGGAGAGCCGGTTGTACTCGACCTGACTGACGCGGCCGCGCGCCTGGTGGACCTTGTCGGAGGTTCCGAGCAGGTTCTGAACGTGGTGCCCGATCTCGTGCGCGATGACGTAGGCCCGCGCGAAGTCGCCCTTCGCCCCGAACTTCGTCTCGAGCTCCTGGAAGAAGGAGAGGTCGATGTACGCCTTGCGATCGCCCGGGCAGTAGAAGGGCCCCACCGCGGCGCTCGCCATCCCGCACGCCGAGCTCACCTGCCGGCTGAAGAGGACGAGCGGGGGCTCCTCGTACCTCTTGCCCGCCTTCGCGAAGAGGGCGTTCCAGACGTCCTCCGTGTCGGCGAGGACGACCTTGACGAACCTCGCCTGCTCCTCCTCCTCGGGCGTCGGGACGTAGGCCTCGGTGGGCGCGCCGACCGGCCCCCCTGCCCCGAGCAGTTGCGTCAAGTCGACGCCGAACAGCCCGGCGATGAGCACGACGGCGACCAGGCCGATGCCGCCCCCCATCGCGACGCGTCCGCCCGATGCGCGGCGGTCCTCGACGTTGGCGCTCTCGCGGCGTCCTTCGGTTCGCATGGTGGGCTCTCCGGGGGCGCCAGGAGTCTACGTCCGCGTCGGCGGCGGACGCCCCGGGCCGTCTCCGATCGGTCGATCCGACGACGCGGGCTCTCGCTTCGATGCCGGTGGCTCGGGTCCGGAGCGCCCGGGGCTCAGTCCACCTCGTCCTTCTCGTCCTCGAGCAGCTTGCGCGCCTCCGCCAGCGCCTTGCGTCCCGCGGCGTCGACCCGCGGGTAGTGGAGGCCCATCCCCTTGAGCGTCGCGACGATCATCTCCGACACGGCCAGGCGCGTGAACCACTTGTGGTCGGCCGGCACGACGAACCACGGCGCCCACGGGGTGCTCGTGCGGGAGAGCATCCGCTCGTAGGCGTCGCGGTAGAGGTCCCAGTGCCCGCGCTCGCGCACGTCGCCGACGGAGAATTTCCACGCCTTCGCCGGGTCGTCGAGCCGATCGAGGAACCGGCGCTTCTGCTCCGCCTTCGAGAGGTGGAGGAAGAACTTCACGACGTGCGTCCCGCTCTCGACGAGCTGGCGCTCGAACGCGTTGATCGCCTCGTAGCGCCGGTCCCAGACGTCGTCGCCCGAGGGCTCGTCGGGGAGGCGCTGCGAGCCGAGCAGCTCGGGGTGCACGCGCACGACGAGCACCTCCTCGTAGTGGGAGCGGTTGAAGATGCCGATGCGGCCGCGCTCGGGCAGCGCCGCGTGGCACCGCCAGAGGAAGTCGTGGTCGAGCTCCGTGGACGTCGGGGCCTTGAACGAGGTCACGTGACAGCCCTGCGGGTTCACCCCCGACATCACGTGCCGGATGACGCCGTCCTTGCCCGCGGCGTCCATCGCCTGCAGCACGATCAGGAGCGCCTTCCGGTCCTGCGCCCAGAGCAGGTCCTGCCAGCGCGAGAGCTCCTGCACGTTCTCCTCGAGCTTCGCGCGCGCCGACGCCTTGTCGGTCCAGCCCGCGGTCCAGCCCGGGTCGAAGTCGCGGTCGAGGCGCACCTTGCGGCCGGGCTCGACGAGGATCCTGTCCGCGCGGATCTCGATGTCGGGGCCCGGCATCTTCACGCGAAACGTGCGACCGCGGTGCCTCGCCATGACGCCTCCGGTCCGATCCTACCCCCCCGCCCCGGCGGTCCGCGGAGGCCCCTCATCGCGCCGAGGCGGCGGAACCTCCTCTCCCGCCGCGGGATGCGTCGGCCGTCCCGCGGGGCTCCCCGCGCGGGACCGCTCCCGGGGCCTCCGGTCCGGCCGCCGGCGCGGGCGGAATAGTTGATAAAAAGATCCGTTTTTCTTATTGTCGGGGAGCCGAGACTCGAGGAGGCCCCGTGCTGCAGCCCAAGGTGTGCTACGCCGCGAAGGCCCTCTCCCGTGTGGTGACCTCGGGGGACGGCGCGCTGTCCGTGCGCGCGATGGCGCGCGCCACGGGCGTGCCCGAGCCCTACCTCGCCAAGATCGTGCACGATCTCGCCCGGCGCGGGCTCGTCTCGACGCGGCGGGGCGTCGGCGGCGGCGTGACGGGTCCGCGCGGCCGTCACATCCGGGACGTGACGCTGTACGACCTCTGCCTCGCGCTCGGAGACCCCATCGTCGAGACGCGCTGCCTCATCGGCGAGGACGAGTGCTCCGACCAGCGCGCCTGCCCCGCCCACGCGTTCTGGTCGCCCCAGCGAGCGAGCCTGCTGGAGTTCCTGCGGTCGACGACGCTCCGGGACGTCGCGGCCTTCGAGGGCCGGGCGCCGCGGGCGAGGAGGAAGCGGAAATGACCTCGCCGCGCCCCGCCGCACGACCTCTCGCGCCGACCGCGCTCGTCGCGCTCGTGGTCGCGCTGGCGACGACGGGGTGCGGGGAGCCCGCCGTCCACGCGCCCCTGCCG
>DATLLK010000504.1:0-2545 GCA_035537895.1 Planctomycetota bacterium | reverse complement strand
ATCGCCGACAGGCGCACGACCAGCACCCGCGGCGAAGCCCCGCGGGTGCTGGTCGTGCGCCTGTCGGCGATCGGCGACGTCCTCCACGCGCTGCCGGCCGTCGCCGCCCTGCGCAAGGCGCGGCCCGGCGCCTACCTCGCGTGGGCGGTCGAGGATCGCGCGGCCGCGCTGCTCGAGGGCCACCCCGCCCTCGACCGCGTCCTCGTCCTGCCGCGCCGTCGGTGGAGTCGCGCGGCGCGGCGGATGACGGGATGGCCCGCCGTCGCGTCGGGCGCCGGCCGCTGGATCCGCGACCTCATCGGCGAGCGCTTCGACGTCGCGCTCGACCTGCAGGGGAACCTGAAGTCGGGCCTCGTGGCGTGGGCGTCGGGCGCGCCGGCGCGCTACGGGTTCTCGAGCGACGCGGCGCGGGAGGGGAACGGGTTCTTCGTCAACCGGCGCGTGCCGGCGCTGCGGGGCGCCCGGCACAAGGTCGACCGCAACGTCGCGCTCGTCGAGGCGTGCCTCGGCGAGCGCACGGCCCCCCTCCCCGCGGACCTGCCGCGCGACCCGGCCGACGTCGCGTGGACCGACGCCGCGCTCCTGGCGGCGGGGCTCCCCTCGCGCGGCTTCGTGGTCCTCCATCCGGGGACGAGCGGGTTCGGCGCGTTCAAGCGGTGGCCGGCTGAACGCTTCGCGCGCCTGGCGACGCGCATCCGCCGCGATGCGGGCGTGCCCGTCGCGATCACGTTCGGTCCCGGCGAGGAGCCGCTCGCGGAGGAGGTCCGGACCCGTGCTGCGGCGGTCGCGCTCGCGACCCCGTCGCTGCGCGCGCTGGCGGAGGTGCTGCGCCGCGCCGCGGCGTTCGTCTCGGGCGACACGGGCCCGCTGCACGTCGCCGCCGCGGTGGGCACGCCCGTGCTCGGGCTCTTCGGACCGAAGGACGCCGACGTCTACGGCCCGTGGGGCCGACGGCCCGACGGGACGAGCGGCCCGCTGCCCGTGCTGACGCGCGCGGACGTGCCCTGCCGCCCGTGCACGCTGCGCTGGTGCCCCGAGCCCGTGTGCATGTCGGCGATCGAGGAGGACGACGTGCTCGCCGCGCTCCTCGCGCAGGTCCTTCGACGGGGCGCGTAGTCCGCGATCAGCGTGCGGGCGCGGGCTCGACGGGGAGGCTGCCGGGCTCGAGGCGCAGCACGTCGCCGTGGAGGCCGAGGCGGATCTCGTGCACGGTGCGGCGCGCGTCGCTCAGGAGCACGCGGTCCACGCGGTGGCCGTCCACGAACGTGCCGTTGCGCGAGAGGTTCTGCACCTCGACCACGTCGGCGGAGAGGTAGGCGATCCGCACGTGACGCCGGGACGTGCTCCGGTAGCCGCGGCTCGCCTTGATCCGCGCGCGCGCGCCGTCGCGGTCGCGCAGGAACGCGGGGGTCTTCTTCAGGGACAGGTCGCAGGTGCGGCTGCGGCCGACGTAGACGGTCTCCCCGAGGGAGACCTTCAGCCGTTCGCCCGCCGCAACGCCTTCGCGGCCCTCGAGCATCACGTAGTGGTCGTCGTAGGTCGGTCGGGTCGTGTCGATCTGGATCATGGCGGTCCGAGCCCACCCCGCCCCTTTGGACGAGCAAGGGCGGGGCCAGCCGTGCAATTTTCCTTGGATTACGGTCTAACTCTCTACGCACACACAGATTAGGGGCATCGGGAGGGTCGGGCTCCCGAAGCGCATCCCCCCGGTGGGCGACTCCGCACGGTGCGCATCGGCAACGGCCCGGCCGGTTTCAAGGTCCTTGAGCGCCAAGGGCCCGGGGGCCTCGACGCCGGCGGCTCGAGGCCCCGGCGCTACCCGCCGTCCGTCGTCGGGCCCCGATAGGCGCGCTTCGCCTTCATCTTCTCGAACCACTCGGCGTCGATCCGCCCGGAGAGCACGAGGTCGTCGATCACGCAGGGGGTGAACGTCAGGAGGCGGATGCGTCCCGAGGGCCTCGGCGACCGGAAGGCGGCCGTCGACTCGCTCGCGACCTCGCGGTCGTCGATCTCGAGGCGCACGCCCTTGTCCGGGACGCGGACCAGCTTCACGTGGTACGGGCGCTCCCGCGTCTCGAAGGCGAACCAGCGCCGGTCGAGCTGCTCGCGGCGGCGGGACCGGTCGATGTCGGGCGGCACGAAGTGGCGACCGTGGTTGCCCCCCTCCCAGCCCCAGCGCTCCGGGTCGATCCACGCGGGGGCGGCGCGCAGCACGACGCCGCGGCCGCGTCCGTAGATGTCGAAGGCGGGCGGCTGGCGCTCGCCGGAGATCATCGGCACGTCGGGGGGGAACGGGTAGGTGCGGGGGTCGGCCGACAGGATCCCCGCCTGGACGCCGTCCAGCTCGAGGCCGAGGAAGATCGGCGTCTCGGGCCAGATCCAGAAGGACATCGACATCTCCGCGGTGGCGTCGAACGGGCACTCGAGCACGAGCGGCCGGTCCCGGACGACCTCCCCTTCGCCGTCGGCGTTCATGCGGAACGAGAGTCCCGTCGCCTCGGCCTGCGGCTTGAGCACCGCCCGCCCCTGGGCCGCGGGCCGAGGC
>DATLLK010000503.1:0-3115 GCA_035537895.1 Planctomycetota bacterium | reverse complement strand
CAGGCGAAGACGGCGGTCGCGGCGGCGGGGAGGACGGACGCGGGCGTGCACGCGTACCGGATGCCGACGTCGCTACGGACGCGGTCGACCCTGCCCGCGGCCACGATCCTGCGCGCGCTCGACGCGATCCTCCCCGAGGACGTCGGCGTGCTCGCGGTTGCCGACGCGCCGGCGGGCTTCCACGCCCGGCGCGACGCGCGGTGGAAGTGGTACCGCTACACGTGGCTGCGCTCGCGCTTGCGGCGCGTGCACGAGAGGCGCACGTCGTGGCGCGTCGGGACGCAGCTCGACCTCGACGCGATGCGCCGGGGCGCCGAGGCGCTCCGCGGGCGCCACGACTTCGCGTGCCTCCAGTCGAGCGGGAGCCCGCGCCGGTCGACGGTGCGGACGCTCGGCGGACTGCGGCTGCTCGAGGAGGGGGAGCTCCTCCACCTCGACGCCGTCGGGGACGGGTTCCTCTACGGCATGGTCCGGGCCCTGGCCGGGACGCTGACCGAGGTCGGCCGCGGCCGGTTTCGTGCGGACGACCTCCCGGCGCTCCTCCGCGGCCGTGACCGGCGGGCGGCCGGCCCGGCGGCGCCCGCGCACGGGCTCGCCCTGGTCGCGGTCGGCTACGGCGGAGACGCCGCTCCGGCCTTCGTTGACCCGAGCCTCGGAACCGACCTAGAATCGGCGCGTACCTGGCGTCGCGAATCGAACCCTCCGACGGAGGTCTGACACCGTGCGGATCCAGATCACCGGACGCCACGTGGGCGTCACGGATGCCATGAAGGACTACGCCCGCGACAAGGTCGAGAAGCTCGAGAGGATCTACGGACGGATGACGAAGGTGGACGTGACGCTCGACGCCCACCCCGATCGGAAGGTCGCCGAGATCGTCGCGCACGCGAACCGGGGCGTGCAGCTGGTCGGGCGCGCCGAGTCCCCCGACATGTACGCGGCGGTCGACCTGGCGGAAGAGAAGCTGGCGCGCCAGCTGCTCCGGCACAAGGAGCGGCTGACCGACCACCACCGCGAAGAGCTGCCCGGCCACCCGAGGCCCGCCGCCGGCGGCGCCCAGGCGACCGAGGAGACGTACGAAGACGTGATCGATCGTCTCGCCGAGGACGGCGAGTCGAAAGGAAAGTAGGTACTTCTCCCTCCCCATGGACGCCGTCAAGCCCACGCGCTACATCCGCCCCGCTCACGTGACCACCTCGCTCGCCGCCGAGACGCGCGAGGAGGCCGTGCGCGAGCTCGCGGCCCTCTTCGCCGCGTCGCGGACCCTGACGAAGGCGAAGGCCGACGCGCTGGCCGCGGACGTCCTCGCGCGCGAGTCCGAGGGGACGACGGGGATCGGCTGCGGCGTCGCCGTCCCGCACGCGAAGACCGTGCTGGTCGACGACTTCGTCGTCGCGGTCGGCGTGTCCCGGGCCGGGATCGACTTCGCCTCCGTGGACGGCGACCCCGTCCACGTCGTGTTCCTGATCGCGGCCGCGCCGTCGTTCGCGGCGGAGTACCTCGCGCTCATGAAGTGGGTGGTCTCGCTCACGCGGTCGAAGTACTGGATGAAGCTCCTGCGCGGCGCGCCGACGGCCGACGCGCTGGTCGAGGTCCTCGAAGAGAGCCACGCCCCCGGCCCCGGCCGGTAGGAGGGCGGTCCGTTGCGTCGAGGAACGCTCGGCCCCGCGAGCACCGCCCGGGCCGCGAGGTCCGCGCGGTGACGCTCGCGAACGTGCCGGCGCCCGCGGAAGGCGAGGCGGCCGCGGTGCGGCGCGACGTGCGCGTGACCTCCCCGCAGGGGCTGCACGCCCGGCCCGCGGCGCGCGTCGTCGAGACCGCCCGCCGGTTCCGGGCGCGGATCTCGCTCCTGCACGGAGCGACGCGGGCCTCGGCCAAGGACCTCCTCGACGTGCTCTACCTCGCGGCGCCCCACGGCACGGCCCTCGTCGTGGAGGCGCTCGGCGACGACGCGGAGCACGCCGCGGACGCGCTGGTCGCGCTGTTCTCGTCGCTCGCCGAGGAGCGCTGATGCCGCGTCCCGGCGTCCTCCCCGCGAGGGTCCGCGCCACCCGGCCCGCCCGGGCTCGCGGGGAGCGCCGGTGAGGCGGCTCCAGGGCATCGCGGTCTCCGGCGGCAGCCGCGTGGGCCGCGCCGTCCACCACGAGGCGGTCCCCTTCGCCGTCGAGCGGCGCACGTGCACGCCGGAGGAGGTGCCCGAGGAGCTCGAGCGGATCGGCCGCGCGGTCCAGGCCGCGCTGCGCGGCCTCGACGAGTCCCAGCGCGCGCTCGCCCTCGACCCCAAGGTCGGCTCGATCTTCGACGTGCACCGCATCCTCCTCGAGGCCGTCCGCGGCGAGATCGAGGAGGCCGTCCGCGGTGGCGCGTCGGCCGAGCACGCGGTCGCGTCGGTGCTCCGGCGCTACGCGAACCGGCTCGCGGAGCTCACCGACCCGATGTTCGCGGAGCGGCGCCAGGACGTGATCGACGTCGAGCGGAGGCTCCTGCGCGGGCTCGCGGGGCTCGCGACGACGGTCAACGCCCCGAAGGGGGACGGTCGCGCCCCCGTCATCGTCGTCGCCGAGGACATGACGCCCTCGGAGGTGGCCGCGCTGGCCGGCGGGGCGGTCGCCGGCCTCGCGCTCGAGCACGGCGGGCCGACGAGCCACACCGCCATCATCGCGAAGGCGCTCGGCTTCCCCTGCGTCCTCGGCATCCCCGGCCTCGTCGCCGCGGTCGCGCCCGGCGCCGAGGTGTGGGTGGACGGCGCCGCCGGGGTCATCGTCGTGGACCCCGACGCGGAGACGCGCGCGGAGGCCGCGCGCCGCGCGACGGCGTGGGAGGCGGCCGAGGCGTCCCTGATCGCCGAGAGCCACCTGCCCGCCGAGACGCTCGACGGCCACGTCGTCACCCTGCTCGCCAACATCGAGTTCCCGATCGAGGTGCAGGCGGCCGTCGCGCGGGGCGCCGACGGGATCGGGCTCTACCGGACGGAGTTCCTCTACGACCCGGCGCGACCCGTGCCCGACGAGGAGGAGCACCTCGCGGCCTATCGCGAGGTGCTCCTCCTCGTCGGGCACGGGTCGCGCCGGGTCGTAGAGGAACTCCGTCCGGTAGAGCCCGATCCCGTCGGCGC
>DATLLK010000502.1:0-2593 GCA_035537895.1 Planctomycetota bacterium | reverse complement strand
AGGAAGCGCGCGACGGCCATCGCGTTCTGGGCGTGCCGCTCCATCCGCACGTGCAGGGTCTTCAGGCCCCGCAGGACGAGGAAGGAGTCGAGCGGGCCGGGGACGCCCCCCACTGCGTTCTGGAGGAACCGCAACCGCGTCGCCGTCTCGTCGTCGTTCAGGCAGATCGCCCCGCCGACGACGTCGCTGTGCCCGTTCAGGTACTTCGTCGTCGAGTGCAGCACGAGGTCGATCCCGTGCTCGAGCGGCCGCTGCGCCCACGGGGTCGCGAACGTGTTGTCGACGACCGTGCGCACGCCCCGGGCCCGGGCGATCCCGGCGACGGCCTTCAGGTCGGCGAGCTTCAGCGTCGGGTTCGTGGGCGACTCGACCCAGACGATCTTCGTCTTGGGGGTGATCGCGCGGTCCAGGTTGCGCGGGTCGGTCATGTCGCACGGCGTGAAGGAGAGCCCCTGCCGGCGGAACACCTTGTCGAAGATGCGGAAGGTGCCGCCGTACACGTCGTCGGCGTGGACGACGTGGTCGCCCGCGTCGAGCAGGTGCATCACGCAGTCCGTCGCGGCGAGCCCCGACGCGAAGGCGAGCCCGTGGCGGGCGCCCTCGAGCGAGGCGAGGCAGCCCTCGAGCGCGGCGCGCGTCGGGTTCGCCGTCCGGGAGTACTCGTAGCCGAGGTTCCTGCCCGGGCTCGACTGGACGTACGTCGACGTCAGGTAGACGGGCGTCATGACGGCGCCCGTGGTCGGGTCGGGGCGCTGGCCCGCGTGGATCGCCCGCGTCTCGAAGCGCAGGGCGGCCTCCTCCTCGCGCGAGACGTGCTTCACGACGCCCTCCGTCCGAGGACGTCGATCACGTCCATCTTCGTGACGATCCCGGTCACGCGGCCGTCCTCGAGGACGACGGCCACCTTGTCCTCGGCGAACACGCGCTGGACCGCGTCCACGGTCGTGTCGAGCGACACGACGCCCTCGATCGGGGCCATCGCGCTCGAGGCCGGTGCGCTCGTCCGGTGGCGGCGGTCGAGGAGGAACCGGAGGAGGTCCGACTCGTGGATCATGCCCACGGCCTTCCCCTTCGCGTCGAGGACGGGGACCTGCGAGATGTCGTGCTCGCGCATGCGGCGGACCACGGTCTCCACGGTCTCGTCGGACTTGGCCGTCACGACGTCGCCGCGCCGGTCGCCCAGGATGTCGCGCACGGTCGTCGGACGGCCCGCGTCGACCTCGAGGAACCCGTTGTCGCGCATCCACTCGTCGGAGAAGAACTTCGAGATGTAGGCGCGCCCGCCGTCGGGGAGCGGCACGACGACGGTCTTGCCGGCCCCGAGCTCCCTGGCGACCAGGACGGCCACGTGGACGGCCGCGCCCGAGGAGCCGCCCGCGAGGATCCCCTCCTCCCGGGCGAGGCGCCGGGCCATCGCGAACGCGTCGCGGTCGTTCACCTGGCGCACGTCGTCCATCACGTCGAGGTCCATCGCGCCGCACATCATGTCCTCGCCGATGCCCTCGACCTTGTAGACGTGGGGCGTCGAGAGGCGCTTCTCGTGGAACATCGAGTGGTAGACGGAGCCGATCGGGTCGACGCCCACGTTGCGCACGGCGGGGTCGCGCTCCTTGAAGTACCGCCCGGCGCCGCTCATCGTGCCGCCCGTCCCGATGCCGGCGACGAAGGCGTCGAGCCGGCCGCCGGTCTGCTCCCAGATCTCCGGGCCCGTCGAGCGGTAGTGGGCCTCGACGTTCTCGCGGTTGTGGTACTGGTTCACGTAGAAGGAGCCGGGCGTCTCGGCCGCGATCCGCTTCGCGACGGAGTAGTAGGAGTCGGGGGACTCGGCGGGGACGTTCGTCGGGGTGACGATGACCTTCGCGCCGAACGCCTTCAACGTGTCCTGCTTCTCCTTCGACATCTTGTCGGGCATCGTGAACACGCACTTGTAGCCCTTGACCGCCGCGGCGAGCGCCACGCCGACGCCGGTGTTCCCGCTCGTGTTCTCGACGATCGTCGCGCCGGGCTTCAAGGTCCCCGCCTTCTCCGCCTTCTCGATGATGTGGAGGGCCATGCGGTCCTTGATGGACCCGCCCGGGTTCATGTACTCGGGCTTGACGAGGACGGTCGCCGCCCCGGCCGGGACGACCTTGTTCAGCCGGACCAGGGGCGTTCGCCCGATCGTCGTGAGGACGTTCTCGTGGATCTGCATGGCCGGCGGGCTCCCTCGGAAGGGTCGCAGGATACGGTGCCGGACCGGCTTTACGCGCGCGCGCGCGGGGCGACCGGGGCGCGGACGAGCGTCTCGAGGGTGACCGAGGCGTACGTGCACCGGACCATCTCGTCCACCTCGTCGAAGAGGTGGCGGAGTCGGCACGTGACGGAGACGTCGCAGTCCCCGGCCGTCATCGGCGTGAGCGCGCAGACCGCCACGTCGCGGGGCGGTTCGAACACGGAGACGACGTCCAGGACGGAGACCGCGTCGGCCGGCCGCGCGAGGCGGTAGCCCCCGCCGACCCCGCGCGTGCCCACGGCGACGCCCGACCGCACCAGCTGCTGGAAGACCTTCGCGAGCGCGTTGGGCGGGATGCGGTAGCGGCCGGCCACCTCGGCC
>DATLLK010000501.1:0-4048 GCA_035537895.1 Planctomycetota bacterium | reverse complement strand
GGCTGGGACTGGTCCACCAGCTGGTTGCCCGTGCGCAGGATCCCCATCGCGTCCTCGATGATGCGATGGAGGTGGAAGGACGCGACGTGGCCCGCGAGGCGCCCGGTCGCCTCGTCGGCGGCCCGGCGCGACGCGGTGTCGCCGCCGAGCGGATGCTCGGGCTCGGGCACCTTCCCGTCGGCGAACTTGCCGATCATCGTCAGCGTCCGGGAGAGCAGGTTCCCCCACTCGTTGGACAGCTCGGCGTCGTAGCGCGCGCGGAAGCGCTCGTCGGAGAACTCGGCGTCCTGGCCGACGACCATCTCGCGCACGAGGAAGTAGCGGAGCGCGTCGGCGCCGTGCGAGTCGGCGTAGGCGAGCGGGCTCACCACGTTGCCGACCGACTTCGACATCTTGCGGCCCTCGAGGACCCACCAGCCGTGGGCGAGGATCCGACGGGGGAGCGCAACCCCCATCGCGAGGAGCATCGCGGGCCAGTAGACCGCGTGCGTCGTGAGGATGTCCTTCCCGATCAGGTGGACGTCGGCCGGCCACAGGCGCGCGAAGCGCGCGGGGTCGGTCGTCAGGCCCGGGACGCTCGCGTAGTTGAGCAGCGCGTCGAACCAGACGTAGGTGACGTAGTCGGGGTCGAAGGGGAGCGGGATCCCCCACGAGAGCCGCGCCTTCGGCCGCGAGATGCAGAGGTCGGAGAGGTCCTGGCGCAGGAAGCCCAACACCTCGTTGCGGCGGTGCTCGGGGAGGATCTCGAGCCGGCCCGAGGTGATCTCCTCGACGATCCGGTCGCGCTGGCGGCCCATGCGGAAGAAGTAGTTGCGCTCGGAGAGCCGGCGCAGCTTCGTCTTGTCGAGCCCCTTCTCCTCGATCTCCTTCTCGGTGACGAACACCTCGTCGGAGTCGTGGTACCAGCCCTCGTACTCGCCGACGTAGATCTCGCCCTTCGCATGGAGGTCGGCGAGCACCGCCTGGACGACCCGCTCGTGGCGCGGCTCCGTCGTGCGCACGAAGTCGTCGTTCGAGATGCCGAGCCGCTTCCAGACGTCGCGAAAGCGCTGCTGGAGCTCGTCGCAGTGCTGCTGGGGCGAGAGCCCCCGCTTCTCGGCCGCGTCCTGGGCCTTCTGCCCGTGCTCGTCGGTGCCCGTCAGGAAGAAGACGTCCTCCCCGAGCCCGCGGCGGTAGCGCGCGACCACGTCGGCGAGCGTCGTCGTGTACGCGTGCCCGAGGTGGGGCACGTCGTTGACGTAGTAGATGGGCGTCGTCAGGTAGTAGGTCTTGGAGGCCATGGCGCGGCGAGGAGGCTATCACGCGCCTTGACGGCCCCCCCACCGGCGCGCCGCGCGGTCAGCGCGGCTCGGTCAGCCGGCCCAGCACGTCGAGCGCGAAGATGCGGGCGGCCGTGCGGTCGCCCGGGGTGACGCTCTCCTTGGCGGCGAGGCCCGCGACGAGGTCGGCCGCGAGACGGGACCGCCGCTGCGCGACGTCGTTCAGCCCGAGCGTCTCCGCCCGGGCGGCGACGTCCTCGAGGACGTCGCGCAGGACGGCCAGGTCGGCGCCGGGATCCTCGGTCGGGAACGGCTCGGCGCGCGCCGGCGCCTCGGCGAGCGCCCGCACGAACTCGGCGAGCACGCGCGTGCGGGCCTCGAGCGCGACGGTGTCGATCTTCTCGGCGAGGTCCTGCGGCGTGCCGTCGTCGCGCGAGGGGCCGGCCGTCACGACCGCCGTGGGCAGGCCCTTCGCCTCGAAGGCGAGCGCGTCCGTCTCCGCGAGCGGACAGAGGTCGATCCCCAGCGCGCGCACGACGGCGCCCGGCACCGGCGCGAGCGCCGCGGCCGTGCGGCGGACGCCGCCCGCGCTCGCGCCGAAGACGAAGAGCGCGCCGGGCATCGCGTCGCCGAAGGACCGTCCGAGGTGCTCCACGTCCACCACGGCGGCGCACCGGGCGAGGTCGAGGGGCGGCTGCTCGGCGAGGTAGCGGCTCCCCTCGCGTCCGTGCTCGGACAGGTCGAGCGCCGCGAAGAGGACCCCGTGCCGCGGCGCGGGCCCGACCGACAGCGCGCGGGCCGCCTCGATCATCGCGGCGACGCCGCTCGCGTTGCCGTCGGCGCCGGGCACGACGAGGTCGCCCGCCCGCGCGCGGCCGTCGTAGCGCGCGACGACGAGGACCCAGCGGCCCTCCTCGCGCCCCGGTCGCCAGCCGAGGAGGTGGCGGCCCGCCGGCACCCCCACGCGCGCCTTCACGTCGAGGGCGAAGTCCCGGCGACCGGGTGCGACGAGGAGCCCCGCCCCGCGCATCTCCGCGGCGAGCAGCGCGGCAGAGCGCTCGCGCTCGGACGCCGTGGCGCGACCGCCGAGCGCCGGGTCGGAGAGGCGCGCGACGAGCGCCGTGAGACGGTCGCGGCACGGGGAGGGCGCGTCCGCGGCCTGCGCGGCGACGCCCGCCAGCGCGAGCAGGAGGGTCGTCACCGCGAGCGCGCGCGTCACGACGCCCAGAGGCTCTCGACCCGCTCGCGCACGGCCTGCGCGTCGGGGTCGGAGGGGGCCAACTCGAGGAACCGCTCGTAGTCCTGGAGCGCGCCCACGAGGTCGCCCACGAAGTGGCGGCCCGCGGCGCGGCGGCGCAGCGTCTCGACGCGGCCCGGCGCGCGGTCGAGGACCTGGTCCCAGTCGCGAAGCGCCTCCACGTGGAGGCCCGCGGCCCAGCGGGCCTCGCCGCGCGCGTCGAGGAGGTCGAGGTTGTTGCGGTCGAGCGCCACCGCCGCGTCGAGGTCGGTCGCCGCGCCCGCGTGGTCGCCGAGCGCCGCGCGACCGATCGCGCGGTTCACCCATCCCTCGAGGACCGTCGCGTCGAGGTCGAGCGCGACGCCGTAGTCGGCGACCGCGCCCGAGACGTCGCCGAGCGCCACCTTCGCGTCGCCCCGCGCGACGAGCGGCCAGGGGGACAGGGGGTCGAGGTCGGCCGCGCGCCCGAAGTCGGTGAGCGCCGCGCGCCAGCGGCCCTTCGCGGCGTGGGCGTACCCGCGCTCGTACCACTCCGCGGCGGTGCCCGGGTCGACGGTCATCGCGCGGTCGAAGTCGGCGAGCGCGCCGTCGAGGTCGTCGAGCGCGTTGCGCGCGGCGCCGCGCCCGTACCACGCGTCCGCGCGGGTGGGGTCGCGCTCGATCGCGCGCGTGAACGCCTCGACGGCGCCGGGAAGGTCGCCGGCGGCCGTCCGCACGTGGCCGAGCCCGCACCACGCGGCCGCGAACGTGGGGCGCACCGCGACGGCCTGCTCGAAGTCGGCCCGCGCCCCGGCGAGGTCGCCGCGGACGCGGCGCGCGCCGCCCCGCCCGTACCACGCCTCGGCGAGGGTCCCGTCGCGCTCGATCGCGGCCGAGAAGTCGTCGAGCGCCCCGTCGAGGTCGCGGCGCAGGCGGCGGACCGTCGCGCGCGCGAGGAAGGGCGCCGCCCACGCGGGGCGGCAGTCGATCGCGCGGCCGTGCGCCTCGAGCGCCCCGTCGGCGTCGCCGCGGCGCATGCGCGCCTGCGCGAGGTTGAACCAGCCGTCGGCCCGCGTGGGGTCGATCTTCAACGCCTGCTCGGCGTCCTCGGCCGCGCCCTTCGCGTCGCCCAACCGCAGGCGCGCCCACGCGCGACCGAGCCAGGGGAGCGCGTCCTCGGGCCACAGCGCGATCGCGCGGCCGAAGTCCATCGCGGCCCCGACGAGGTCGCTGCGGGCCGCGCGCGCGCGGCCCCGCGCGTACCACGCGCGGGGGTCCCGCGGCAGGCGGTCGACGGCGACGTTCAATTCGGCCTCGGCGGCCTCCGCGTCCCCGGCGTCGAGGCGCTCGATGCCGCGCCGCAGGTGCCGGATCCCGCCGCCGAAGAGTCCCACGGCTAGCCGGCCCCGCGCGCGAGCCGCGGCGCGGGCACGACGGACGGACGTCGCGCCGGGCCCGTCGGTCGCGGGAGGCACGAGCCGGCGCGCGGCACGAGAGCCCCCTAGCCGCCCGAGGCGAGGCGGTCGAGGTGGCGGGCGATCACGAGGCGCTGGATCTCGCTCGTGCCCTCGCC
>DATLLK010000500.1:0-6871 GCA_035537895.1 Planctomycetota bacterium | reverse complement strand
GCTCGAGGCCGCGGGCGACGCGCGCGGCCTGCTCGGGACGCTCCCCGCCCGAGGCGACGAATCCGCGCCTCCCTACAGCGTCCGCGACACGAACGGAGCGCGGCAGACGCTCGAAGAGGCTCGTCGGGCGCTCGCCGCGGGCGACGCCCGGCGCGGCGTCGACGCGCTGCAGCGGATGCTCGACCTCTACCGCGACGACCTGATCCGGCTCCCCGCCGAGACCCCGGAGGTCCCCCCCCGGTATCTGCCCGCGCCGGAGGTCGCACGACGCGAGATCCTCGCGCTCGGGCCGGACGGCCGGGAGGCCTACGAGCAGCTCTCGGGGCCCGCGGCGCGCGCGCTGCTCGACCGCGCGACGGCGTCGCGCGACGAGGCGGGGCTCGCCGAGGTCCTCTCCCGCTACGGCGGCACTGCCGCGGGCGTCGTCGCGGGGCGTCGCCTCGCCGAGAGCGCGTTCGAGCGCGGGGCCCCGCGCGACGCGGCCGCGGCCCTGCGCGACGCGCTCGTCTGGGCGCCGGGCGACGTCGGCCTCTGGCTGCGCCTCGTGGACGCGCTCGAGGCCGCGGGCGACGCGCGCGGCCTGCTCGGGCTCGCGCCGCCCCCCGAGTCGGCGCGCTCGCGCACGGCGGAGGGCGACGTCGATCCCGCGGTGCGCCTCGAGGAGGCGCGCGCGCGCGTCGGTCCGCCCGGCGACGCGCCGTCGGGCTCGGGATGGGACGGCGGCGCCGACCACGACTGGCGTCCGCCCTGGGACCACGTGCTCCGCCCGCTGCGGTGGGCCGCGGGAGAGGCCCCGCGCGCGCGCCGCAACGACGACGCGTCGGGGATCGGCTGGGGCGTCCAGCCCGAGAGCCTCTCCGTCTTCGGGGACCGCCGGGCGCTCGCGGCCCCCTACTTCCCGACGGTCGTCGGGCGGCGCCTCGTCGCGTCGGACGGCTTTCGCCTGACGGCGCACGACCTCCTCTCGGGGCGCGTCGAGTGGCGGTTCCCGACGAGCGGGACCGACCTGAAGGGCCTCGACCCCGTGCGGCGCGGCGACGACGACGCGGTGCTCGCGGGGCGCACGAACGTGGAGGTCGCCTACGCGCCGAGCGAGGAGGGCGGCCTCGTCTACGCGACGATCGAGGTCGTCGACCCGACCTACGTCGCGCGCGGGCTCCAGCAGATCGAGATCAGCACGTACCGGCCGCGCCGGGTCCTCGTGGCCGTGGACGCCGCGACCGGCGCCCTGCGCTGGCGCATGGGCGAGCACCGCGCCGACCGCCCGGTGCTCGGCCGCATGTCGTTCGCGAGCCCGCCCGTCGTCGCCGACGGCCTCGTCGTCGGCACGGGCGTCGTGTTCGACAAGCGCTGGCAGGCGAGCGTGCTCGCCTTCGACGCGCGGACCGGCCGCCTGCGCTGGCGCCGCGACCTCGTCACGAGCCAGCAGGAGCTCAACCTCTTCGGCGAGCCGGTCAAGGAGCTGTGGGCCGGCGCCCCCGCGATCTCCGACGGGGTCGTCTACGCGCCCACGGGGCTCGGCGTCCTCGCCGCGCTCGACCTGCGGTCGGGCGCGGTGCGCTGGCTCTCCTCCTACGCGACGGGCGAGATCGAGCGCGTCGAGCTCTGGTACGCGACCCCGCTCCGCCTTCCGACGTGGGGTCCCGCGCCGTTCGTCGTCCACGGCGACGCGCTGCTCGCGAGCCCGCCCGACAGCCCCTTCCTCCTCTGCCTCGACCGCGCCGACGGCAAGCTCCGGTGGCGCGAGCGCTCGCAGGCGACGCGCGACACCGTGTGGACGGACCACTTCCTCGGCGTCGCGAACGACGGTCAGCGCGACGTCGCCGTCGTCACGGGCCGCGACGTGCGCGCGCTCGACATGCGGACGGGGCAGTTCGTCTGGGGCACGCGGCTCTCGGGCCGCGGGTTCGTGCGCGGCCGGGGCGCCGTGTCGCGCACGCGCGTCTACGTCCCGACGACGGCCGGTCTCGAGATGTGCTCGCTGCAGAACGAGGGCCGCCTCGTCCCGCCCGGGCTCCTCCCGTGGCCGCAGGGCGCGCAGCCGGGCAACATCCTCCTCACGCGAGAGGTCCTGATCGTCTCCGGGGGCTACTCGGGAGCCTCGGCGGACGGCGTCGACCGCCCCGTCCAGGCGTTCTTCGACCCCGAGGACATCGAGCGGCGGATCGCCGCGCGCCGTCGCGGAGAGCCGACCGATCCCGTGCCGGCCCTCGAGGCCGCCGACCTGTGGCGGCTCGTCGGACAGGACGTCCGCGCGGAGGCCCTCTACGAGGAGGCGGCGAGGCTCGCGACCGAGGCCGGCGCGAAGGAGGTCGCCGAGAGCGCCCGCGAGGGCACCTACCTCCTCTGGCGCGACCGCGGCGACGCGGCGGGCTCGGCCGACCGCGGGAGCGAGGCGCGCTCGGCGTACGAAGCCGCGCTCGCTCGCGCGGCGCGTCCGGCGGAGCGCGTGGCCGTGCGCCTCCGCCTCGACCGGCTGCTCCGCGCGCGCGGCCTCGAGACGGCCCGCGCGCGCAACCTCGAGGCGCTCGCGACGGAGGCCGAGGGCGAGCGGGCCCGCGTGCCCGACTGGGAGGGCGAGGTCCTCGTGCGTCCCGCGGCGCGGTTCCTGCTCGCCAAGGTGCACCACGCGGCGGGCCGCCCCGCCGACGCCGTGGACGCGCTGCAGGCGGTGCTGCGCGAGGACGGCCGGGCCGTGCTCGGCCTCGAGCCCGCGGCGGCGCGCGCGACGCGTGCGATCGGCGAGCTCGTGAGGGAGGCGGGGCCCGGCGTCTACCGTCGCCACGAGGAGGAGGCGGCCGCGCGGCTCGCGAAGGCGGCGGTGGGCTCGGACCCCGCGCCGTTCGAGGCGATCCTCGCGCTCTACCCCAACTCCGAGGCGGTGCGCGAGGCGATGCTCGGCCTGGCCGACCGGCAGGCCGCGGCGGGGAGCATCCAGGCGGCGACGACCACGCTGCGCCGATTCCTCACGTCCTACCCCGACCACCCGGGCGCTCCGCGCGCGCTCGCCGACCTCTCGCGCGCCTTCGCGGCCTCCGGTTCGCTCGAGTCCGCGCGCGCGGCGATCGGGGCGCTCGCGCGGCGCTACCCCGACGCCAAGATCGAGGTGGACGGGCGCACGCTCACGGGGCGCGAGTTCGCGGCGGCCGAGCGGGCCCGGCTGGGCGAGCCGGTCGCGCCGCCGCCCCAGGGACGGCTTGCGGCCCGCCCGGAGGACCGCTGGACCGAGCCGCTCGACGCGACGATGGGCGGCGCCCGGTGCGTCGAGGTCCTGGGCGCCGAGCGCGCGGGCGGACGTCTGCCGCTCCTCGTGGACGCGGGCGGCGAGCTGGTGGCGGTCGACCCCGTGGCCGCGCGCGCACGGTGGCGCAAGCCGTGGGAGCGCGTCGGCCAGGCGGCGTTCGTCGGCGAGGTGCTCGTGCTCGGGATGCGCGACCTGGTCGTCGCGGTCGACCCGAAGACGGGCGAGGAGCGCTGGCGCCGCGACGTCCCGGGCGACGTGCACGACATCGCGACGGCGCTCGGCCAGGTCGTCGTGCTCGTGCGCACCCCCAACGCCGTCTCGTTCACGCGTCTCATCGCGATCGACCCCGTGACGTCCGTCGTCGCCTGGGACCGCGACCTCGCCGGAGCGCCCCCCGAGCGGATCGTCGCGGGCGACGAGGGAATCGCCGTCCTGCGGCCCCTCGTCACGACCGCCGGGCCGATGGCGCTCGGCCTGACGGTCCACTCGGCCTTGACGGGCGAGGCGGTGGGCGAGGTACCCGCGCCGGCCGACCGCAACACGGAGGGCTCCCCCGTCGTCGTCGAGGGAGGCACGATCCTCTACGTCGCGCGCGAGGAGCTCGGAGAGGCGCTGGTCGCCGTGGACCTCGCCGCCGCGCGCGTACGTTGGAAGCGGCCCCTCGAACGCGAGCGCGGCTACCCGCGGCGGCACGTCTTCGTCCGCGGGGGCCGGGTCCTCGTGGTGGACATCGTCGGCCGCATCCGCACCTTCGACGTGGGGTCGGGCGACCCGGTCCACGAGACCGCCGTCACGGGCGGGCTCCCCTTCGTGTCCGACCGTTGCGCCGTCCTCGCGGGAGACCGCCTCGTCGCGTTGACGGGCAGGTCGCGCGAGAGCCAGACCCTCGCCGCGTTCGACCTGATGACCGGACGGACCGTGTGGTCCGTCGGGGTGAAGCAGGTGGGCCAGGGCCTGCTGCTCTCCGCGGGCGACGCGGTCGTCGCCATCCTCTCGCCGCTCGTGCCGACCTTCACCGGACGCAACCAGGTGAACCAGCCGCCCGAGTACCAGATCCTGCGCGTCGACGCGGCGGAAGGCGCCGACGTCGTGCGCATCACCCCGCGCGGGCTCGGGGCGTACCCGCCGAGCGCGGTGATCCAGGACGGCGCCCTCCTGATCGCCGGCCAGCGCGCCTGGGCCCTCTATCGGTGACGGGGATCGTCGAGGGCGCGTCGCCATCCCTCGGACGGACCGGCGGAAACGGGCCGGAGCGACCGCGGCGGCGGGCCGGACGGCCTTCCGACGCGTGCTAGAGTCCGCCGCGTGAAGAGGCTCGGCCCCTGGCTGCTGCCGGTCGTCGCCCTCGGGCTCGCGGGCGTGCTGCTCGCACCCCGTCCCGGCGCGGCCGACGACCGCGCACGCCGGCCCCTCGTCGACGAGCCGACGCGGAAGGCCGTCGACCGCGGGCTCCGGTTCCTCGCCCGGGCGCAGAACCCCGACGGGTCGTGGACCAGCGACGCGGGCAACAAGGTGAACGAGGACTACTCCGTCGCGCCGGGGGGCAAGGACGTCCCCCACGTCGGCGTGACGGCGCTCGCCATCCTCGGCTTCCTCGCGGCGGGGCACGTGCCCGGCCGCGGCCCCTACGGGGACGTCGTCGACCGCGCCGTCGAGTTCCTGCTCTCGCGCGTCAACGACGACGGCTTCATCGCCGCCGACGGCACGCGCATGTACAGCCACGCCTTCGCGACGCTCGCGCTCGCCGAGGTGTACGGGATGAGCCGGGCGCCAAGGCTTCGGGAGAAGCTCCAGTCCGCCATCGAGCTCACCGTGAAGTGCCAGAACGCGACCGGCGGGTGGCGCTACGTCCCGTTCACCGTCGACTCCGACATGAGCGTCACGGTGTGCCAGGTCGTCGCGCTGCGCGCCGCCATGAACGTCGGCATCAAGGTCCCGCAGGACACGGTCGACCGCGCGCTGCGCTACGTGATCGACAGCGTGATCACCGACGCGCGCCGCTCGCCGGAGGAGGAGATCGGCGCCTTCTACTACCAGCCGAGCAACACGCGCTGGAACCGGTCGTCGTTCCCGCTGACGGCCGCCGGGCTGACGACGCTCTTCCAGGCCGGGATCTACGACGACCAGGCGCTCCTGCGCTACATGGAGCGCCACGGGATCCAGAAGAAGCCGGCGCCCGAGCTCGACCGCACCCTCGCCTACCTCGAGCGCACGTACGGGGCGATGCGCAACCAGTACGCGCGCCACTACTTCTTCTACTACGGCAACTACTACGCGGCGCAGGCCATGTACAACGTCGGCGGCCTCGAGCCGGCGCGCTGGGAGCGCTGGTACGACCGCGTACGGGTGGACCTCCTCTCGCTCGAGCAGAAGGGCACGGCGCCCGGCTCGCGCGAAGAGGTGGGCTGGTGGCAGAGCAACGTGGGCGACACGCACACGTTCGCGACGGCGGTCGCGATCCTGATCCTCTCGATGCCCTTCGACTACCTGCCGATCCACCAGAAGTAGCGGGTTGCTCCGCGGCTGATTCCTCGGCCGGCGGAGACGTCATCGAGGCGGGCAGGGTTCCTGCGCCTTCCGGCACGTAGGGCGCAGGTCGAACGACCCGGCGACCGGCCTCGGCGCCGCGGCGAGGCCGCCGTGCCAAAGGGTCCCCCGCCACTGCCTTCAGGGGCGGGTGCCGGCCAAGACACCAGTTCATACAACCGGTGTCCAGGGCGGCGGCTCGGTACGGTAGGGAGCGTGTCGACCGCTGCAGCCCACGCCGCCGCCTTCTACCGTGAGGTTGCTCGGACGCTAGAGGTGTGGACGATCCGGGACGGCCGTGGATTCCCGGCGCCGATGACGCGCGATGGCCGGGCGCAGCCGTTCTGGTCTTCGCGATCGAGAGCGGAGCGGGTCATCGCCACCGTCCCCGCGTACCGGGGCTTCGAGCCCGTTGAGGTGCCGTGGGCCGAGTTCATCTCCGAGTGGGCGCCTGACCTGACAAGGGACGGGATCCGTGTCGGACTGAACTGGAGCGGACCGCAGGCGACGGGCTATGACCTGACGGCGCAGGAGGTCCAGAGGAACGTCGAGGCGAGCATCCGAGCGGCAACCCCAGCGCCAGGTCCTCCGCTCGTCACGAAACACCCGTACCTCGTTCAGCTGCTCGACGCGCTGAAGTTGCCCGATCGAGGTTGGAGGGAGGTTGATCACTGGGACGGAGACACCTGCGCCGTAGGGATCGCTCGCGAGGGACAGTCCCGGCCACTCGTCTACGTCTCGGTCTGGAACCTGGAGCCGGGGCACTACTACTTCGAGTGCGAGTCGCCGATCGGCCCCGACGCGACGGACTACGAGGTCGTCGAGAAGGGTGAGGATGTGGACTTCGATGCGCTGCTGTGTGCGATGGAGCGGCACCTTGGGGGCAAGTGGGCATGAGCGTGCCCACGGTCTTCTCACTGACGGGCCTCCGTCGCCGTTCCGGCGCTTCGGACTCGGACATCGAGGCGGCCGAGCGTGCTCTTGGCGCTCTACTCCCTGGGGACTACCGAGCCTTCCTCCAGGAGAGCGACGGCCTGGAAGGCTCATCCGGGCCGGAGGGTGACTACATGATGCTCTGGGCTGCGGGCGAGATCGCAAAGC